>NZ_JRKC01000110.1:0-1821 GCF_000800925.1 Microbacterium sp. ZOR0019
GGTAAGATAGAGAAGTTGCCCTGCGGGCCTGGTTGTGATGACTGGGTCGTGGGAGCATCCGATCCTTGAGAACTCAACAGCGTGCACTTGTCAAATGCCAAATTATCCTCGTCTAGCTTCGGCTGGGTGAGAATTCCTTTGGATCAAAGACCAGCCCTTCCGGGGGCTGGCAATGGATGAAGTCAGCAATGATTTGTCTCTTTGGTCAGCATCAAACTCGCTGCGTTCATCGTTTTCCCGGTGTTCGTATGCATTTCTTTTTTACGGAGAGTTTGATCCTGGCTCAGGATGAACGCTGGCGGCGTGCTTAACACATGCAAGTCGAACGGTGAACACGGAGCTTGCTCTGTGGGATCAGTGGCGAACGGGTGAGTAACACGTGAGCAACCTGCCCCTGACTCTGGGATAAGCGCTGGAAACGGCGTCTAATACTGGATATGTGACGTGATCGCATGGTCTGCGTCTGGAAAGAATTTCGGTTGGGGATGGGCTCGCGGCCTATCAGCTTGTTGGTGAGGTAATGGCTCACCAAGGCGTCGACGGGTAGCCGGCCTGAGAGGGTGACCGGCCACACTGGGACTGAGACACGGCCCAGACTCCTACGGGAGGCAGCAGTGGGGAATATTGCACAATGGGCGCAAGCCTGATGCAGCAACGCCGCGTGAGGGACGACGGCCTTCGGGTTGTAAACCTCTTTTAGCAGGGAAGAAGCGAAAGTGACGGTACCTGCAGAAAAAGCGCCGGCTAACTACGTGCCAGCAGCCGCGGTAATACGTAGGGCGCAAGCGTTATCCGGAATTATTGGGCGTAAAGAGCTCGTAGGCGGTTTGTCGCGTCTGCTGTGAAATCCGGAGGCTCAACCTCCGGCCTGCAGTGGGTACGGGCAGACTAGAGTGCGGTAGGGGAGATTGGAATTCCTGGTGTAGCGGTGGAATGCGCAGATATCAGGAGGAACACCGATGGCGAAGGCAGATCTCTGGGCCGTAACTGACGCTGAGGAGCGAAAGGGTGGGGAGCAAACAGGCTTAGATACCCTGGTAGTCCACCCCGTAAACGTTGGGAACTAGTTGTGGGGTCCATTCCACGGATTCCGTGACGCAGCTAACGCATTAAGTTCCCCGCCTGGGGAGTACGGCCGCAAGGCTAAAACTCAAAGGAATTGACGGGGACCCGCACAAGCGGCGGAGCATGCGGATTAATTCGATGCAACGCGAAGAACCTTACCAAGGCTTGACATATACGAGAACGGGCCAGAAATGGTCAACTCTTTGGACACTCGTAAACAGGTGGTGCATGGTTGTCGTCAGCTCGTGTCGTGAGATGTTGGGTTAAGTCCCGCAACGAGCGCAACCCTCGTTCTATGTTGCCAGCACGTAATGGTGGGAACTCATGGGATACTGCCGGGGTCAACTCGGAGGAAGGTGGGGATGACGTCAAATCATCATGCCCCTTATGTCTTGGGCTTCACGCATGCTACAATGGCCGGTACAAAGGGCTGCAATACCGTGAGGTGGAGCGAATCCCAAAAAGCCGGTCCCAGTTCGGATTGAGGTCTGCAACTCGACCTCATGAAGTCGGAGTCGCTAGTAATCGCAGATCAGCAACGCTGCGGTGAATACGTTCCCGGGTCTTGTACACACCGCCCGTCAAGTCATGAAAGTCGGTAACACCTGAAGCCGGTGGCCTAACCCTTGTGGAGGGAGCCGTCGAAGGTGGGATCGGTAATTAGGACTAAGTCGTAACAAGGTAGCCGTACCGGAAGGTGCGGCTGGATCACCTCCTTTCTAAGGAGCATCTGACGCTTCGGCGTCCAGAACCCAG
>NZ_JRKC01000111.1:0-202 GCF_000800925.1 Microbacterium sp. ZOR0019
CGTGAGCGTGATGTTGCCGGTGTTCAGGACCACGAACGAATAATCGATCGTCTCGCCCTCATCTGCCAGACCGTTGTCATCGGTGTCGTTCAACGACGCGACCTTGTCGATCGCGAGACCGGGACCGGCGACGGGAGTGGGGGTGGTCTCGGTGTCGGTCGGCGGGGTGATCGGATCGACTCCCGGCGGGGTCGTCGCGTTG
>NZ_JRKC01000112.1:0-335 GCF_000800925.1 Microbacterium sp. ZOR0019
GCTCTGGGACTCACCGTGGCCATCGACCCCGCGGGGATCGACGCGTATTGGTGGACCGTTCCCGTCCTGCTGCTGGCCGCGGCCCGCGCATCGCTGCAGGAGGAGTTCGTCCTGCTCGGCTATCTCTTCACCCGGCTCCGCCAGCTCGGCTGGAGTCCGTGGACGATCATCGTCTCCACGTCGATGCTGCGAGCGAGCTACCACCTCTATCAGGGGTATCCGGCGTTCCTCGGCAACCTGGCGATGGGCCTGCTCTTCGGCTGGCTGTATCAGCGCAGCGGACGCCTCCTACCGTTCCTGGTCGCACACTTCGTGATCGACGCCGCCGCATTCGT
>NZ_JRKC01000113.1:0-1100 GCF_000800925.1 Microbacterium sp. ZOR0019
CGCCGCGGCTGCGCGGGCCGCCGACTCGCCGGTCGCCGCGGAACGATGCACGTCGGCGGACCAGCGGCTCGATTCCGCCGCGTCTCCCGCGAGTGAGGACACCGCGCCCGTCGAGCGCGCGCCGTCGGCGAACGGCACCATCGCCGCGCGCAGTCGTCGGGCATGCCCCCGAGAGGCGACGTCTTCGAGAGGAACGAGCTGGTCGGCGATCTCCGCGAGGTCGAGGCCGAGCAGGTGCCCGGCGCGTCCGGGAGGGAGGCGGAAGCCGAACGAGTCGCCGGCCCCGTCGCCGCCGGCCGTGATCCACCGCGTGGAGGGCCCGGCGACGGAGATGCAACCGTCCCGCAGGATCAGGTCGACGCAGCCGTCTGCGGGGATAGGCCCGCCACCCACGCTGCCACGAGAACGCCACAGTGCAGCTCCGTGGGGCAGGCGCGACTCGGAGAACACCCCGTCATTGTCTCAGGCGCAGACGGCGGTGGTCAGAGCACGATGTCACCGGCCGTGTCGAGGGCTCGCCATCCGGCCTCCCGTGCTCCTGGCGACACGAGCGCGTCGGAGGCGAGCAGTGGCCCGAGGTCGAGCCCGGTCAGGGCGGCGATGTCGGACACGGGCACCTGGAACGTGCGGAACGCCGCCAGCGGTGGGACGACGAGTGTCGTCTCACGGGTGTCGACCAGTGCGGACTGATCGAGCACGAAGCCGGCCGCAGTGAGCTCGTCTCCGCTGCGCCATGCGGCGATCTTCCAGAAGCGGCGCGGAATCCGGACACCCCGGTAGGGCGGGTCATCGTCGGCGAGGATCGGCGCGGTGAAGACCGACACGCGCTGGTCTGTGGTCTCGGCGTAGGCGAGCACGTGATCCTCGAGGCCGAGCCAGAGCTCCTTGGACTGGTTGAACGCCGCCGCCTGGGGTGCGGCGTTGGGATAGAAGAAGGTCGCCTCCGCCGCCGACCTCGCCTCGGAGAGTTCGCCCCAGCCCGGGTCGCGCCGCCGCACCAAGTGGCCCCGATCGAGATCGTTGCGCGCGTAGACCGCCGGCCCCGTCTGCTCATCGGCGGGGATGCGGGGATCGAGCCGCCACTCGCCCGTGCGGGGCAG
>NZ_JRKC01000114.1:0-3395 GCF_000800925.1 Microbacterium sp. ZOR0019
CAGCACCATGCCGGCACGCAGTGCGAACCCGTACCGCGCGGCGAGTCGCGCGGCCGCGGCGACGGCGCGCGCCGGGTCGCCCAGGATGGCGGACGTCGAACCCGTGGCGCTGACCCGACCGTCGACCTCGAGCAGCACCGCTCTGTTGTCGAGGGCTGCGGCGCGGTCGAAGGGAGTCCAGGGACCGGTCGCGTACGCGGCGGCGGACGTGTTGTCGGCCACGACATCGGCGAGGCTGAAGCGGAAGTCCCGGTACCGCGAGTCGATGATCTCCAGGGCGGGAGCGACCGCAGCGATGAGGTCGGAGAGCGGGCGCCCGGGGGCGGAGCCGTCGATGTCGGTCGCCAGGAGATAAGCGACCTCGGGTTCGATGCGCGGGTGGATCGCGGATCGACGGTCGAAGACGGCGTCGTCGTCGAGGCGCATGGCGTCGGTCAGAGTGCCGAGGATCACATCGTGCACGCCCATCTGCTGGGCCTTCGCCTGACTCGTGAAGCCCAGCTTGAGGCCGGTGATGCGCTCGCCGCGGGCGAGGCGGCGGGCGATCAGCGCGTGCTGTGTGGCGTAGGCGGTGTCGAGACCGACCTCCTCCTCGGAGGAGAGCTGAGCGATCGAGGTCGCGGTGCGCTGAGCGGTGTCGAGCGCGGCGGCGAACACGGCATCGGCGGTCATGCGGTCGCCCCCGTCCGCGCGGCGACGAGGTCGAGGGCGACGTCCACGATCATGTCCTCCTGGCCGCCCACCATGCGGCGGCGCCCCAACTCCACGAGGATGTCGCGGGCGTCGAGGCCGTGCTTCTCGGCCGCGCGCTCGGCGTGCAGCAGGAAGCTCGAGTACACGCCCGCGTAGCCGAGCGTGAGGGTTTCGCGGTCGACACGGACGGGGCGGCGCTGCAGCGGCCGCACGAGCTCCTCCGCCGCATCCTGCAGCGCGAACAGGTCGCAGCCGTGCTCCCAGCCGAGCAGGTCGGCCACCGCGATGAACGCTTCGATCGGGCAGTTCCCCGCGCCCGCCCCTTGCCCGGCGAGCGAGGCGTCGACACGGTACACGCCGTGCTCGACGGCCGTGACGCTGTTGGCCACGCTCAGCGAGAGGTTCTCGTGGGCGTGGATGCCGATCTGCGTGCCGGGGTCGAGGACCTCGCGGTAGGCGTCGACGCGGTCGGCGACGTCGCGCATCGTGAGGCGCCCGCCGGAGTCGGTCACGTACACGCAGTGCGCGCCTGCGGTCTCCATGATCGTCGCCTGCGCGGCGAGGCCGCGCGGGTCGTTGAGGTGGCTCATCATCAGGAATCCCGAGACGTCCATGCCGTGCTCGCGCGCCCAGGTGATGTGCTGGATGGCGACGTCGGCCTCGGTGCAGTGCGTCGCCACCCGCACGCTCCCGACACCGAGATCACGGGCGCGGGCGAGGTCGTCGATCGTGCCGATGCCGGGCAGGATCAGGGTGGTCAGGACGGCACGGTCGAGCACCCCGGCCGCCGCTTCGATCCACTGCCAGTCGGTGTGCGCGCCCTGTCCGTAGGCGACGCTCGACCCTCCGAGACCATCGCCGTGGGCGACCTCGATGGCGTCCACTCCCGCCGCTTCGAGAGCGCGGGCGATGCCCTGCACCTGATCGGTCGTGTAGCCGTGGCCGATCGCGTGCATGCCGTCGCGGAGGGTGACGTCCTGCACGTACACGCGGGGAGTGGTGGTCATGCGGGAACCCCTGTCCGTTCGGCGACGAGTCGCTCGGCCGTGCGCAGGGCGGCCGAGGTCATGATGTCGAGATTGCCCGCGTACTCCGGAAGATAGTGGCCGGCGCCCGCCACCTCCAGCAGGACGCTCACGCGGGTTCCTCGGAACGGACGGTCGAGAGCCGGCACGTACGCCTCGTCGACCGCGTCGAACTGCACCTGTTGCTTGAGGCGATAGGCCCCGACGTAGGCCTGCACGTCGGCGACCATGGCATCGACCGAGGCGCTCACGGCATTGCGATCCAGCGTGGCGGGGTCGCCCTCGACCAGGCAGAAGACCGTGTCGCGCATGATGAGGGGCGGGTCGGCGGGATTGAGCACGATGATGGCCTTGCCGCGCTCGGCGCCGCCGATCACCTCGAGCGCGCGGGCAGTGGTCTCGGTGAACTCGTCGATGTTGGCCCTGGTGCCGGGGCCGGCTGACTTCGAGGCGATCGAGGCCACGATCTCGGCGTAGGCCACCGGGGCGACGCGTGACACGGCGGCCACCATCGGCACCGTGGCCTGGCCGCCGCAGGTGACCATGTTCACGTTGGTCGCACTGAGGTGGGCGTCGAGGTTCACGACCGGTACGACGTACGGCCCGATGGCGGCGGGGGTCAGGTCGACCATGAGGCGTCCGGCGTTGCGCACGAGCGCGTCGTTGCGGGCATGGGCTCCCGCCGAAGTCGCGTCGAACACCAGCTCGACGTCGGCGAACTCCGGCATCGCGATGAGCCCGTCCACCCCGTCATGGGTGGTGGCGACACCGAGTCGCCGTGCGCGGGCCAGGCCGTCCGAGCGCTCGTCGATGCCCGCCATCGCGACCACGTGGAGGGTCGTCGAGAGCCGCTTCACCTTGATGAGCAGATCGGTGCCGATGTTGCCCGAGCCGATGATGGCGATGCCGATGGTCATGCTGCAGCCCCTTCCGATACGGTGCCGAAGAAGTCTGCTCGGACGTCGCCGAGTCCTTCGAGGCGCGCGCGGAACACCCCGGCGGTCGCGTCGACCATCGGGCCGAGCGCGCCGGAGAGGATCACTTCGCCCGCGCGCAGCGGCTGTCCGCGCCGGGCGACCTCACGCGCGAGCCAGGCGACCGCGATGACAGGACTCCCGAGGCACGCGGCACCGGATCCGGTCGAGACCGGGCGGCCCCCACGGTCGAGGGTCATGCCGAGCGTCGTGAGGTCGAACCCGTCGAGGCGCCGGGGCGTCGTACCGAGCACGACCGCCCCGCTCGACGCGTTGTCGGCGATGGTGTCGGTGATGCGGATGTCCCAGTCGGCCACGCGGGAGTCGACGACCTCGATCGCGGGCAGCACGAACTCCGTGGCCCGGATGACATCGGCGACGTGCGTCGTGGGGGAGTCCAGGTCGCGGCCGAGCACGAAGGCGACCTCGGCCTCGGCGCGCGGCTGCAGGAAGCGCGCGAGGTCGATCGGCTCGCGGTCGGCGAACATCATGTCGTCGAGCAGCACGCCGTAGTCGGGGCTGTCGACGCCGAGCTGCGTCTGCACGGCGGGGGAGGTCAGCCCGATCTTGCGACCGACGAGGCGTCGTCCCTCCTTGAGTCGCCGGGCGATGCCGGACGACTGGACCGCGTACGCGGCATCCTGATCCGTCTCGCCGAGCAGGTCACGCACCGGCGCGCACGGCCGTCCGGACTCGGCGGCCC
>NZ_JRKC01000012.1:0-43515 GCF_000800925.1 Microbacterium sp. ZOR0019
TCGGCGGGCGGGGGCGTCCACGTGGGGAGGGGTGTGGACGAGACGGACGGGAGACGGAGGGCCACGACGATGTGCGATCTGCACATCGGCGCGTGATGTTCGTGCGATCTGCACATGTAAGCGGTGCGCAGGGCATCGCTACTGTGGCGCACAACCCGTTCCCTCTCCCGAAGGATCCTCATGGCACGCACGGCGCACCCAGACGACTTCGCGCTCTCCCGAGTGACTCCTGAGGCCCGCAAACCCTGGTTCGGAATCGCTGTGCAGCGATTCGGTCAGGTCTCGGCCCTCTCGCAGTTCCTCCTCGGCGCGACCCTCGGCTACAGCATGACTTTCGGCGAGGCCGTCCTCGCCTTCCTCTTCGGCTCGATCATCCTCGAGGTGATCATGTGCGTGGTCGGCTTCATCGGCCAGCGCGAGGGCCTCAACACCGCACTGCTCGCCCGGTGGACCGGCTTCGGGGAGATCGGTGCCTCGCTGGTCGGGCTCGCGATCGGGATCAGCCTCATCGGCTGGTTCGGCATCCAGTCGGCCATCTCGGCACAGTCCCTCGACGCCCTGATGCCCGGTGCGCTGCCGGTCTGGGCGTGGAGCCTCATCTTCGGTCTCGCCGTCACCGCGATCGTCGCCTTCGGCTTCGTCGGCATGCAGTGGCTCGCGAACATCACGGTGCCGCTCTTCCTCATCCTGGTTGGCTGGTCGGTCATCACCGAGCTGAGCCGTCACGACATCGGCGAGCTGCTCACGGGACCGGCACCCGGACCCACGATGAGCGTCTGGGCCGGTACGGGTATCGTCGCGGGTGGTCTCATCGTCGGCGCGATCATCACGGGTGACATGACCCGCTTCAACCGTTCTCGCGCCGACGTCGTCAAGCAGACCGTGCTCGGAGTCTCGCTCGGTGAGTTCGTGATCGGACTCGCCGGTGTCCTGCTGGCACACGCGGCCGCCACCGGTGACATCGTCGCGATCGTGACGTCGTCCGTCGGCTTCATCGGCCTCTTCATCGTGCTCACCGGCACCCTGAAGATCAACGACTGGAACCTGTACTCGTCGACCCTGGGCCTGGTGAACTTCATCTCGACGGCGTTCGGCAAGAACCTGCACCGCGTCACCACGACGATCGTGCTGGGCGTCGTCGGATCCATTCTGGCCGCGGTCGGCATCCTCGGACAGTTCACCGAGTTCCTGATCGTGCTCAGCGTCGCCTTCCCGCCGATCGCCGGCATCATGGTCGCCGAGTACTACGTGGTGCGCCGCTGGCGTCCTGAGCTCGACGCGACCCGTGAGGCGGGCACCCTTCCGGCCACCGCGCCACGCATCGTTCCCGCGACGATCGTCGTGTGGCTGGTGTCCGCGCTCGTCGGCTACTTCGTGACCTGGGGCATCCCGTCGTTGCTCAGTCTCTTCCTCTCGATGGCGCTCTACATCGTGGCGGGCAAGCTCGGCTGGGTCCGCGGTGTCGGAGTCGCGAACACGCGGCAGGCGAGCCCGGTCGAAGAGACAGCCGCGGCCTGAGCCGCCCCGAGTCAGAACCTCCTCACAGGAAAGCGAGAATCATGCACATCGGCATCGACGTCGGCGGCACCAACACCGACGCAGTCCTCATGGACGGCACCCGCACGCTCGCGGGCGTGAAGCACTCGACCACCCCCGATGTCACCCGTGGCATCATCCAGGCGATCGAGGATCTGCGGGCCGGACACGCGTTCGAGGGCGCCGACGTCGACGCCGTCATGATCGGCACGACGCACTTCATCAACGCACTCGTGCAGGCGAGCCGTCTGGCGCCGGTCGCGGCACTCCGCCTCGGACTCCCGGCGACGCGAGCTCTGCCGCCGCTGATCGACTGGCCCGACGTGCTGGTCGAGGCGACGCAGGCCCGCAGCTATCTCGCCCACGGGGGCTACGAGTTCGACGGCCGACCGATCTCACCCCTCGACCCGGACGAGATCCGGGCGCACGCCGAAGACATGAAGTCGCACGGTATCCGCTCGGTCGCGATCTCGTCGGTGTTCAGCCCGGTCAACCACGACCTCGAGGTGCGGGCGGCAGAGATCGTCGCAGAGGTGCTGGGGGCGGATGCCGCCATCTCGCTCTCCCACGAGATCGGACGCATCGGACTGCTGGAGCGCGAGAACGCGACGATCATCAATGCCGCGCTGCGCGAGCTCGCGTCCGAGATCGTCGATGGGCTCACGTCTGCTGTGCGCGCCCAGGGCATCGAGGCGCCGATCTTCCTCAGCCAGAACGACGGCACGCTCATGGACGAGGAGTACGTGCGTCGCTACCCGGTCGCGACGTTCGCCTCCGGTCCGACGAACTCGATGCGCGGAGCAGCCGCGACGAGCGGTCTGGACGACTGCGCCGTGATCGATGTGGGCGGCACCACGGCCGACATCGGGTTGCTGATCAACGGCTTCCCGCGGGAGACCGCGAACGAGGTCAAGGTCGCCGGCATCCGCACCAATTTCCGGATGCCGGACGTCCTCTCGCTCGGCATCGGTGGCGGCAGCATCGTCGATGAGGAGACCGCCGAGGTGGGACCGGCATCCGTCGGGTACAAGCTGACCACGGAAGCGCTGGTGTTCGGTGGATCGACCCTGACCGCCACGGACATCGCGGTCGCGGCCGGCCGCGCCCACGTGGGCGACGCGAGCAAGGTCGCGCACCTCGACCCCGTGTTCGTCGAGCGGGTGCTCGCCCGCATCGCCGAGCGTGTGTCGGAGGCGGTCGACCGCATGCGCACGTCACCCGAGCCCATCGCGGTGGTCGCCGTCGGCGGAGGCTCGATCCTGCTCCCCGACGAGCTGCCGCTGTTCGGCACCGTGCACCGACCTGAGAACTACGCGGTCGCGAACGCCATCGGCGCCTCCATCGCACAGGTCGGCGGTGAGATCGACAAGGTCTACGCGATCGAGCCCGGTCGTCGTGACGAGACACTCTCCGAGGTGCGCGCCGAGGCGGTCGACAAGGCGATCGCGGCGGGTGCCAAGCCCTCGACCGTGTCGATCATCGACTTCGACGAGGTGCCCATCCCGTATCTGCCCGGCAACGCCACGCGCATCCGCGTCAAGGCGGTCGGCGACCTCGACATGGGGGCGTGACATGAGCTGGACGATCACCCCCGCCCACATCGACGGGCTCGCTCGCGGTGCCGCGGTGCTCGGCACGGGAGGCGGAGGGGATCCGTACATCGGTGCCCTCCTCGCGCGTCAGGCCCTGACCTCCGGCGACGTCACGGTCGTCGGACTCGACGAGGTGCCCGACGATGCGCTCGTGCTGTTCGTCGCGATGATGGGCGCGCCGACCGTCATGGTCGAGAAGCTCCCCAGCCTCGCCGAGGTCATCGAACCGGTCAAAGCGCTCAGCGTCCACCTGGGCCGTCCGGTGACCCACATCGCGTGCGCGGAGGTGGGCGGAGTCAACTCCACCATCCCGATCGCCGCCGCGGCCGCACTCGGACTGCCGCTGGTCGATGCCGACGGCATGGGGCGCGCATTCCCGGAGCTGCAGATGGTGCTGCCGACGCTGTACGGCGTGACGGCATCGCCCCTCGCGTTCAGCGACGAGAAGGGCAACACGGGGGTGCTGCAGACGGCCGACAACTCGTGGACCGAACGCATCGCTCGCGTGGCCTGCGTCGAGATGGGCTGCTCGGTCATGATCTCCGGGTTCTCCATGTCCGGCTCGGCGGCGCGCGAGTCGCTCGTCGCGGGTTCGCTGTCCCGCTGCATCGAGATCGGGCAGCGCATCGCGACGGCACGCGAGGAGAAGTCCGATCCGGTCGACGCAGTCGTCCGGCTCCTCGGCGGACGCGAGCTGTTCGATGGGAAGGTCGTCGACGTGCACCGCGCCACCACCACGGGCTTCGCGCGTGGCCGTGCTCGCATCGACGGGGACGCCGACCGCTCGCTGACGCTGCAGTTCCAGAACGAGCACCTGGTCGCCGAAGCCGACGGCACGGTCCTGGCGACCACGCCCGATCTGATCATGGTGCTCGACGGCGAGTCCGGTGAGCCGATCACGACCGAGGGACTGCGTTACGGACAGCGGGTCCGTGTGATCGCGGCTCCGGCCGATGAGCGCTGGCATTCGGACGCCGCCCTCGCGATGGTCGGCCCGGGGTACTTCGGGTACGACATGGCGGCCCACCGCTTCGACGGCAGCATCTCCACCGGAACCGTGTCGGCGGGAGCGACGGCATGAGCTGGCAGCTCACCGCGGCCGACCTTCCCGATCTCGCTCGCGGCGCGACCTTGCTCGGGACCGGTGGGGGCGGCGACCCGTACATCGGCAAGATGCTCGTCGAGCGCGTGCTGGGCGAGGGGAGCATCACGATCCTGGATCCGGACGAACTCGCCGACGATCTGTTCGTGATCCCGACCGCCCAGATGGGTGCGCCCACCGTCATGGTCGAGAAGATCCCGGCCGGCACCGAGCCCACGCTCGCCCTGCGCACCCTCGAGGAGCACCTCGGACGCACGGCGGATGCCACGATGCCGATCGAGTGCGGCGGCATCAACTCGATGATCCCGCTCATCGTCGCGGCCGAGACGGGCTTGCCGGTGGTAGATGCCGACGGCATGGGCAGGGCATTCCCCGAGCTGTCGATGGAGACCTTCGCCGTGTACGGCGTGCACGGATCGCCCCTCGCGCTCGCGGGAGAGCGCGGCGAGAAGGTCGTGATCGACACGGGAGACGACGACCGGCAGATGGAGTGGCTCGCCCGCGGCATCACGATCCGTCTCGGCGGCGTCGGTCACATCGCCGAGTACGCGATGACCGGCGCAGACGTCCGGCGCACCGCCGTCCCGCGCACGATCTCGATGGCCCTCGCGCTGGGCCGCGCCATCCGTCTCGCCCGGGAGGAGCATCGTTCACCGTTCGAGGCGATCGCCTCGACCCTCGCGACGACGCTCTACCCGCACCTTCGGGAACTCTGCGTCGGCAAGGTCATCGACGTCGAGCGGCGCACGACCGAGGGGTTCGCCAAGGGGCGTGCGGTGATCGCACCGCTCGGCGCAGAGGAGGGCGCCACCTTCGAGATCTCGTTCCAGAACGAGAACCTCATCGCCCATCACGGGGAGACGCTCGTGGCCATCGTGCCCGACCTCATCTGCGTGGTCGATCACGAGACGGCCGAGCCCATCACCACCGAGGGACTCCGCTACGGGCAGCGCGTACGGGTGCTCGGCATCTCCACACCCGAGATGATGCGCACCCCCGAGGCGCTCGCCGCCTTCGGACCGTCCGCTTTCGGCCTCGCCGCGGACTTCGTCCCGGTCGAGACTCTGGCCGCGGGTGAGGACGTTTCTCCCTAGGCTGGAGCGCATGATGCTGCAGCGCGACGACCTCACGGCGCTCGCCCGCGGCTATTCGCTCCTCGGATCCGGCGGTGGCGGTTCGACGACCATGCTCGAGCTGATGCTCGCCGGGTCCGACCGGGAGCCGATCGAGATCTCCCCGATCTCCTCGCTGGACCCGCGCACACCCTGCCTGGGCGTCGCCTTCGTCGGCTCGACGATGCTGCTCGGCGAACGCCTTCCCGGCGCTGACCCCTTCGCTCGTCTGCTGGCCGCGGTCGAACGGTGGATCGGTCATCCCGTTCCCGCGGTCTGCTCCCTCGAAGGCGGCGGGATGAACGGGCTCGCTCCGTTGACTCTGGCCGGTTCCCACATCGTGGTGGACGCGGACTGCACCGGCCGTGCCGTTCCGGGGCTGGACCAGATGTCGCTGTTCGTCGACCGCGTTCCTGGACTCGTGTTCGCCTGCGACACCGGCGCCGGAGGGGTCGCCCTCGTCGAGGCGCACCGGGCGATCGACGCCGAGCGGGTCGTGCGCTCCGCGATCATCCAGGCGGGCGGCGTCGGCTGTGCGGTGCTCGGAGGCTTCACGGTCGGCGACCTCCACGAACACGCGATCGGGGGCCATCTGGCGCATGCGCTCGAACTCGGCAGGGCCTACCTCGCATCGGCGGGCGCGCCCCTCCCGCTCCTGGCGGATGCCCTCGGTGGCGAGCTGCTGGCTGAAGGGCGTATCGTCTCGGTCGCCCCGTCGCCGCAGGATCCGCACGTGAACGCCGTCGAGATCAGCGGACTCGGCGGTGCCGTCCACCGTGTGGTGAGCCGATCGGAGACCCTCGCGGTGCTGACCGATGGGCTGCTGGTCGCGTCCGCCCCCACGATCATCGTGGTCGTCGATGCGGTGTCACGCGAGATCCTCGAGGTCACGGAACTGCGTCTGGCGCGGAACGTCGCGGTCTTCTCCATCCCTGCGCCCGCCTGGTGGAATGCGCGGCCCGAGCGTCGCGCGAAAGTGCTGCCCTCCGCCTACGGCCTCGACGATCTGGATGCGGCGTGAGCGCGCGGCTGCCCGTGAGCGCGCTGCTCTCCCACACGGAGAACGGCGGCCTGCAGTGGGTCGCCGGACCGCGCGATGCGGCGTGGGAGGAGGTGGCCGTCGGCGCGAGCGAAGCCGAACTCACCGAGAGGGGCGCCGAGCGGCTCGCGATCATCACCGCATCGGCCCCGACATCGACCTGGCAGCAGGACGCTCTGCTGCGCCGGCTGCGGGACCGGGGGTTCACCGGGCTCGCCGTGTCCGGGGCGGCGGACTTCGATGCGGGCGCGGTCCGCCTCGCGGATCGGATCGGCCTGTGCCTGCTCGACGTCCAGCGCCCCATCCAGCTCGCGAAGGCCTGTTGGATGCTGATCGAGGCGCGCGATGCGCTGACGCTCAGCCAGGTGCGCAAGGTCGCGCAGTCGTTCGAGTACGCCGCCGATGATCTCACCGATCTGCTCGGACACATCGCGGCGAACCTCGGTGTCGGTGCCGCACTGATCGACTCGTCCGGTGTCCTGCAGGAGGCGGGCGCGCATCTCGACGAGCGACTGCATGCGGCCATCGGCTTCGACTCGTGGCTCGACCGGGTGAGCGTCGGCGAGACGGCTGCGGCGTCGGTGCGGGTCGACAGTCCCGGACGCAGCGGCCTGAGGCTCGTGCTCTTCGGACAGGGCCTCGGCGAGGCACAGGTGCAGTCGCTCTCGGTCGCGGCTGAGGTCGCGATGCCCGCCGTCGCGGCCCGCATCCTGATCGACGAGGTGGCCGCCGTGAACGACGTCGCGGTGTCGTCCGGGTTGCTGCGCGACTTCGTGGACCTGCACGGAGCGGCGGATGCCGATGTCCAGCGGCGGATGTACGAGCGGGGCTGGCGCACGAGCGGTCATCATCTCGGTTTCCGGGTGGTGGCGAGAGGGCGGCTCGACTCGTTCTCGCTGCTGCGCTCCGTCAGCGCCGGGCTCAGTGCGATCGACGCGGAGGCGCATGCCACGACAGCGGGTCGAGGACTGAGCGGGTGGCTGACGTTCCCGGACGCCCCCGATCCCGATCGCGTCGAGCGGGCCGTGGCCGCGCTGCGGGAGCTCCACCTGGGTGTCTTGCGAGATTTCACCGTCGCGACCGGCGTCGGATCCTTGCAGGCCGGATCCGAGGGACTCGCCACGACGCTGGACGAGGCGGGGGATGCGGCGCGGATCGCGGCGGCGCGGTCGGCGACCGGCTGGTTCGTACGGGTGGACAGTCTCGGCCTGGAGCAGCTGCTGCTGGCGTGGACGGGGAACGACACGTTCGTGCCCGCCGCGGAATCGCTCCTCGCCCCGCTGCGGGAAAGCGGAGGGGAACTGCTCACCACTCTTTCCGCGTATCTCGATCACGAGTCGGGCATAGCGGCGACGGCGACGGCCCTCGGTCTGCACCGCAACACCATCGCCATGCGGATCCGGCGCGTGCAGGAACTGCTCGGGATCGACATGAACGACCCCGAGGCACGATTGGCGCTGCACCTGGCCTGTCGGGCCGTGCAGCCGCGCTGAGGCCGGGCGGGTTCAGTCCTCCGGATCGCCGTGCAGCATCCAGGGGATGCCGAAGCGGTCGACGAGCATCCCGAAGAGGCCACCCCACGGCGGCGCATCGAGCGGCATCGTGATGGTCGCCCCTTCGGACAGCTTCTCCCAGACCTCGCGGGTGGTGTCCTGAGAGTTGCCGCTCAACGAGACCGAAAAGCCCTGCGGCTTCTCGTACGGCATGCCGTCCGGGGAGTCGGAGCCCATCAGCACGAGTCCGCCCGGTGCATCCAGCTGTGCGTGCATGACGAGGTCCTTCTGGCTCGGATCCTGCACCATGTCGGGGAACTCTCCGAAGGTGTTGATCACGAGCTCCCCGCCGAGCACGCTCCGGTAGAACTCCATCGCCTCGCGGGCTTCGGTGCGGAAGGACAGATACGGATTGAGGTTCGCCATGATCGCTCCGGGGTGAGGTGGATGCATCGACCGCACGCTCAGTCTGCGCCGCCTCCGACCGGATCCGCAAGAGGACTCCTGCGCGCTCCGAGAACCCCGTGCGTCGGTGGAGCAGGTGCTCACCGCGCGGCGAGCCAGTCCGTGAAGGTCTGGCGTCCGAGGTCGGCGTCGGGACCGGGAAGCGCATCGCCGGCACGCATCCCCGCCATCTGCGGCCCGGGGACGTTGAGCGCCGGGATCCACCCTCGATACCCCTCCCGGCGGGCGAACGCCCGGATCATGGTGGAGAGCTGTTCCTCGCGTGGGCCGGCGAGGTCACGCGCCCGGCCCTGCGGCTCCGACGTCGCGAGGGCTGCGAGCCGGGCGCCGACCTCGGAGGCGGCCACGGGTTGGGTGCGGGCGTTCGGGGCGAGGTGCAGCGGCCCCAGCTTCGCCCGCGCGAACATCTGCCCCGCGAACTCGTGGAACTGTGTCGCCCGCAGAATCGTCCAGGGCACCCGTGAGGACGCGATCACCTTCTCCTGCGCGATCTTGCCTGCGTAGTAGTCGTAGGGGATGCGGTCGATACCCACGATCGACAGGAGCACGACGTGTCGGACCCCCGCCTCCTCGGCCGCGGAGACGAGGGTCCCGGTCGCGGCGGTGAAGAACTCGATCGCCGCGGCGGCCTTGAGCGTCTCGATGCTCGTGACGTCGATCACGACGTCGGCACCGTCCAGCGCAGCATCGAGTCCCCGGCCGGTCACCAGGTCCACCCCGTGCGAACGGCTGAGCACCACCGCGTCATGTCCGTCGGCCTCGATCGCGGCCACGGTCGGCCGACCGACCGTCCCGGTTCCTCCTGCGACGGCGATTCTCATGGGTGCTCCTTCTCTCTCGATTTCATCCTTCTCCTCTTTCGACGACGCAGACCACGGGAATGTGAGGCGACAGCCGAAAGACGGCAGCGGCGGGCGCCGAGTCGGGCCAGGATGGAGGCGATGGATGATCTCGAGGTGATCGACGCCGAACGCCGCACCCTGCTCGCTCTCGCCTATCGTCTGCTCGGCACGGTCGCCGATGCGGAAGACGCGGTGCAGGAGACGTATGTGCGGTGGTACCGGATGAGCGTCGAGGAACGTGCACAGATCAGGAACCCCGCTGCGTGGCTGACCCGCGTCGCCGGACGCATCTGCCTGGACGCGCTGGGATCGGCGCGTGCTCGTCGGGAGAGGTACGTCGGCCCCTGGTTGCCGGAGCCCGTTCCGCACGACTCGCTGCTCGCCGCCCGTCCGCACCCGGATCCGTTGGAGCGGATGACGCTCGACGAGTCGGTGGGGATGGCCCTGCTCGTCGTGCTGGAGTCGCTCACTCCTGCCGAGCGGGTCGCGTTCGTGCTGCACGACGTGTTCGGTGTCCCCTTCGCCGAGATCGCGGAGACGGTCGGTCGGAGCCCGGATGCGGTGCGCCAGCTCGCCTCGCAGGGTCGCCGGCGCGTGCGCGAACGCCGGGCGGTCGTGGCGTCGCGGGAACAGCACGATGCCGTGGCGAGAGCCTTCCTCGCCGCTGCGTCGACCGGAGAGCTGGACGGTCTGATCGCACTGCTCGACCCCGACGTCGTGCTCGTCTCCGACGGAGGAGGGAAGAAGTCGGCTGCGCTGCGGCCGGTGGCGGGAGCGGACCGCGTGGCACGCTTCCTGCGGGGGATCGCGCAGCGCCATCCCGAGGCCGAGGTCTCGCTCGTCGCGGCTCCCGACGGGCTCGTGATGCTCGCGACGATCGACGGCCGCGCGGATGCGGTCTTCTCCTTCGTCGTCCGCGAAGACCGCATCACGGAAGTCTTCGCCGTGCGCAATCCCGACAAACTCAGCCAATGGCCGTGAGACCTCACTCGGTACGATGGCGAGCGTGACCACCCCGACCGTGCGCCCCGGCATCGCCGAGCGGCTTTCGCAGATGATCCGAATCCCGACGGTCTCGGCGGAGCTCGATGAGCGCGGACCTGCCCCCTTCGAAGAGTTCGTCGCGCTGATCGCCGAACTGTACCCCTTGACGCACCGGGACTTGCGGCTGGAACGGCACACCGACTTCGGTCTCCTGTTCCACTGGGCGGGCAACGGCGCGGCGGGCCGAGACCCTCTCGTGCTGATGGCGCACTACGACGTCGTCCCCGTCGACGAGAGCGACGCGTGGACGTATCCGCCGTTCGCGGGAACCATCGCCGACGGTTCGGTGTACGGCCGAGGCGCCCTGGACGACAAGGGCCCGCTGCTCGTCGTGCTCGAAGCCGTGGAGAATCTGCTCGCGGACGGCTTCGTCCCGTCCCGCGACGTGTACCTCTCGTTCGGCGGCAACGAGGAGACCTACGGGAAGGCGGCGGAGGAGATCGCACGCGTGCTGCGCGCACGCGGCGTGATGCCGTGGCTCGTCCTCGACGAAGGCGGCGCCGTCGTCGATGCGCCGCTGCCCTTCGTCCCCGGTCGAGCGGCGATGATCGGCGTGGGGGAGAAGGGCGTGATGACCCTCCGGTTGACGGCACGGGGCGAGGGTGGTCATGCGTCCGCACCGCCGTCGCTCACCGCGGTCCGACGCGTCGCGAGAGCCGTCGACCGGCTCGGACCCGCGACCTTCCGACCTCGTGCCTCGAAAGCGATCCTGCGGATGCTGTCGCAACTGGCGACACGCACCCCGGGGCCGGCCCGCCACCTGCTGAGCTTCTTGGGGTCGATGCCGCTGGTGACCGCGCAGGTCTTCGCCGCGCTCGGGGGTGAACCCGCCGCTCTCGTCCGCACGACCGTGGCTCCGACCATGCAGTCGGGCGGCACGGCGGCGAACGTGCTGCCCTCGCAGGCGTCCGCCACCCTCAACCTCCGCATCGCGCTGGGGGAGACCACCCAGCAGACGGTCTTCCGGGTACGGCGGCGCATCCGCGATCCGCTCGTCTCCGTCGAGGTCGTCGAAGCGGGGGAGCCCTCGCCGGAGTCGCCCACCGACAACGCGCAGTTCGCGCTGCTCGCAGCCGCGTTGGACGTCTCTCATCCCGGAGTCCCCGCCGTGCCCTATGTGATGATGGCCGCCACCGACTCCCGGCACTTCCATCGCTTCTCGCCCGCTGTCTACCGCTTCGCGCCCTTGGACATGTCGAATGCCCAGCGGGCGTCGATCCATGGCGTCGACGAGAGCGTCGAGATCGTGGCCCTGGAGCGCGGGGAGCGATTCCATCGGGCACTTCTCGAACGACTAGGGTGATCTCACCCCGCCTCCTGCCGACGCAGGAGCATCCGAACGAGAAGCAGGAGACGCGATGACGCGCACCCGCACACTGGGCACCCTCGCCGTCGTCGTCGGCTTCCTCGCCTTCGTCGAGTTCACGAGCGGTGTGCTGCAGGGGTACTACACGCCCATGCTGACGGACATCGCCCGTCATCTCGGGGTCCATGATGCCGACGTGAACTGGCTCGAGGGCACGCAGCTGATGCTCTCAGCCCTCGTCGTCCCGGCGTTCGCGAAGCTCGGCGACATGGTCGGCCACAAGCGGATGCTGCTGATCTCCACCGCGGTGACCGGCGCGGCCGCCCTGGTGCTGCCGTTCACGGACTCCTTCGGGGTGTTCCTCGCCGCCTGGGCGCTGATGGGGTTCTACGTCGTCTGGCTCCCGCTGGAGATCGCCCTCATCTGGTCACGGTCGCGGCGGATGGAGGGTCGCTCCTCGATCACCGCCAAGGCGGCGGGACTCCTGGTCGCGGCCCTCGAAGGCGGCGCGATCATCGGAGCCCTCGTCGGCGGTGCACTCATCGACGTCCTGCCGCTCACCGTGGTCCTGCTGGTGCCCGCCGTGCTGATCGTGGTGTGCTTCTTCGTGATCCTGCTGGGGGTCAAGGAATCTCCGGAGCCCGCGGGCGGCGTCTTCGACACGATCGGTCTCGTGCTGATCTCGCTCGCACTCGTCTGCTTCACCGGTGGTCTCAGTCTGCTTCGCCTCGAGGGCGGACTGGAGAACCCCTGGTCGTGGGGTGTGGTGGTCCTGGGCGTACTGCTGGTGTTTCCGTTCGTGTTGTGGGAGCTGCGGTGCGAAGACCCCCTCATCGATGTGCGCATGTTCCGCTCGCCCGCGCTCGGCCCGGTGTTCCTGACGGCAGGGCTCTTCGGGGTGAGCGTCCTCGGCGCGCAGGCACCGCTGTCGACGTTCGCGCGCACCGACCCCGCGGTCTACGGCTACGGTCTCGGGACCAGCGGATTCGCGACCTCGCTGATCATCGGCGTCTACCTCGTCGCCATGATCACGGGTGCCCTGCTGTTCCCGTCGTTCGCCCGCTGGATCACCCCACGCCTGACGCTGATGGGGGCATCGGTGCTCGTGGGACTCGGCTTCCTGCTCTTCCTGCCGTTCCACGACACCTACACGCAGGTCATCGCGAACATGGTCGTCGTCGGACTCGGCTCAGGCGCCCTGGTGGCCGCGCTTCCTGCCGCCGCGGCCTCGGCCGCACCGGCGTCGCAGACCGGCGTCGCGACGGGCCTCACGAACTCCGTCAAAACCGTCGGCGGGGCGATCGCCTCGTGTGTGTTCGGCATCGCGCTGCTGCACGGCGTCGCGACCACGGCGGGGGCGACCGAGGGGACCGCGGGTTCGCTCGCCGGCTACTTCACCGTGTGGATCGTGTGCGGCGCCACCGCTCTCGCCGCAGCCGTGATCCTCGTGTTCGTCCCGAAGACCGCGTTCACCGACCGGGCTGCCGATGCGGAGGTCGTCCCGGCACTCTGACGTCACTCGCGCAGATCGAGCGCCCGGGCGATCGCCGTCCACGCATCGGTGCCGAGGGCCGCATCGGCGGACGGCGTGCCGCCCCGACCCATGGTCACACCGCCGTGGACGGCCGTCTCGCCGGGAAGGGTGATGCGGTGTCCGGCCTCGGGGTGGGTGACGACGGTCGTCTCTCTGGCGTGCAACGAGCGGCGACGCTGGATCTCGGCCGCAAATCGGTCGCTCGGCCAGACGCGGTCGTCTCCGCCGGCGACGAGGATGACCGGACCGGTGATGTCCTCGACACGGATCACCGCGCGGCTGGGATCGGGATCGCGAGCGAGGCTGGATTCGTAGAGCGATCGATACTCCCGCGGTTCGGTCGTCGGGGACCACGACGGATCGAACCCCACGGAGGGAAGCGGAGTGCCACGAAGGCTCCAGTGCGACGACCAGTTGCCATCGACGACGCCCGACCAGACGACGGACGACGGCGCGACCGCGATGGTGGCGTCGACCGGGTGCAGCGACGCGGTGACGAGTGCCGCTTCTGCTCCGAACGACGTGCCGAAGATCGCGACGCGATCCGCATCACGGCGGAGCAGATCCAACTGGTCGATGAAGATCTCGATCGGTACCTCGTGCGGAGCGGGGCGCTGGCCCGTGCCGCCGAACCAGCGGATGGCGCGGACCCGGGCCCCGTGCCGCGCGAGCAGGTCGGCCCGCTGAGCCTCCACACGTCCGCTGGATCCGGCGAGGAGCAGGACCGCGGTGCCGCAGGGAGCCTCTGGAAAGGCATCGTGCCGGTCGGCGGGGTCGACCGAGGTGCGGGGAAGCTTCGTCGTCATCACTCGCGATCGAGCCCGAACGTGCGCTTCACGATGGCCTGGACGTCGCGGTCGAGGGCATCGATGCGGGTGTTCACGGTGTCGAATCGGGCATTCATCTCGGTGCGCAGACCGCCGATCTGTCCGTTCATCTCGGTGCGCAGGCCAGCGATCTCGCTGCGGACGATCCGGACGAACAGGGTCGAGACGACCGTGAGGGTGCTGAACATCAGCACGGTGAACGATCCGATCATGGTCCAGATCTGTGCGTCATTCATGAATCCCACTCCGTCATCGTCGCATCGATCCGGCAAGCCTGCCAGAGTGCGGGAGACGAAGATATCGGCTACTCACGAACGGCGAACAACTGGTTTGCATGCCGTTCGGTGGAGGAAAGGTCAGTCCCACCCTGGGGGGTGTGCAGGAACTCGATCCGGATGCCGTCGGCATCTTCGACGGAGGCGAGACGCTGCCACCCGACCGGGCGGTGGGGTTCCCACCGCCCGGTCCTGTTCAGTCGCCCTTCACGTTGACGATCTGCCGCAGCGTGTGCCGGATCGATACGAGGCTCGCGGCATCCGCCATCACCTGGTCGATCGGCTTGTACGCCTGCGGGATCTCATCGATGAAGGCATCCGTGTCGCGGAACTCGATTCCCGTCATCGCTGCCCGCAACTGCTCGTGGGTGAAGGTCCGCCGTGCTGCCGACCGGGAGTACTCCCGCCCGGCACCGTGCGGAGAGGAGTTCAGCGACTGCGGGTCGCCGAGCCCCTCGACCACGTACGAGGCGGTGCCCATCGACCCGGGGATCAGTCCTGGTCGGCCGGCGTCCGCCTGGATGGCACCCTTCCGCGACACCCACACCTGCGTGCCGTAGTGCTTCTCCGACTCCGTGAAGTTGTGGTGGCAGTTGATGCGCTCCTGCTCGTCGACCGCGGTGCCGAGGAATTCCGAGACCTGGCGCATGACGCGGTCCATCATCTCCTCCCGGTTCAGCAGGGCGAAGTGCTGGGCCCACCGCAGTTCCCGGATGTAGCGGGTGAACTCCGCGGTCCCCTCGACCAGGTAGGCCAGGTCGGGGTCGGGGAGGTCGATCCACCACTGCTTCGCCAGCCGCTGGGCGACGCCGATGTGGTGCCCGGCGATCTTGTTGCCGACGCCTCGCGATCCCGAGTGCAGGAACAGCCAGACCCGGTCGAGTTCGTCGACCGACACCTCGATGAAGTGGTTTCCCGAACCGAGCGTCCCCAGCTGCAGCCGCCAGTTCCCGGCGTACTGAGCGGGATCGAAGCCGCTCTTCTCGGCGAGCTGCTCGAGCTCGGCGATGCGCGGTTCGGCGGTGGCCACGACCTTGCGGTTGTAGCGTCCGGCCGACAGGGGGATGGCACGCTCGATCTGCTCCCGGAGTCCTGCGAGGTCATGACCTGCGAGGTCGTTCCCGGTGAACTGGGTGCGAACGGCGATCATGCCGCAGCCGATGTCGACGCCGACGGCCGCGGGGATGATCGCGCCGAGCGTCGGGATCACCGAGCCGACCGTCGCCCCCTTGCCGAGGTGGGCATCCGGCATCAGTGCCAGGTGCGGGTGGATGAACGGCATGCGGGCCGTGGTGTGCGCCTGAGCGAGTGTCTTCTCGTCGATCAGTGACGCCCACGACAGCAGCCGTGCGGAGAGCCTCTCCATGATTCCTTTCCTTGTGGTGGTTTCCGGCCACAGGTCAGGGGTCTTCCACGGAAAACGCCCCGGACCTGACGGTACGGGGCGTTGTGAGAGCGGGTGCTGTCACACGGCGCGTGCCGGAGGGTACGACTCGTAGCGGTCGTTGCGCTTCTGCTGAAGCTGCAACACCGCTGCGATGGGGAGGTTCCGCTGCGCGGTCATCCGTCGACTCCTCGGCTGGTGTGCTGCGCCGAATGGCACAGCCTTGCCACCCTAGGGTGCGACACGCCCGGGAGTCAAGCTGCTGGTCCGGGCTTTCGCCGGGGGAAGGGTCAGTGTGGCGCGTGGTACTCGGCCTCGCCGCGCTTCCAGTACCCCTTCACCACAGCCTTCGCCGTGTCGACGCCCCAGCGTTCGAGTAGCGCCCGGCCCGGCTTGACGATCGACTGCTCCGCGGCGATGAACACGAACGGGTCTTCTCCGACGGCGTCATCGGCGGTCAGAGTCTCGAGGAAGGCGATGAGTGCGGAACCGGAAGGGGCCTCGCCGCGATGCAGCCACTCGATGTCGACGGGTGCGTCGATCTCGAACTCGCGTCCCTGATTCACGGTCTCCACCACGATGCGTGCCGGGGTGCCCGCGGGGATGAGTGCGGCGAAGCGGCGGATGGCGGGGATCGCGGTCTCGTCACCGACCAGCAGCCACGAGCCGGGGTCGCCGGCCAGCACGGCTGATCCGCGCGGACCGCCGACACCGATCATGGATCCGAGTGGTGCCGTCGCCGCCCAGGGTGCCGCGACGCCCTGATCTCCGTGCACCGCGAACTCGACGTCCAGCCAGTCGTCGCCCCACGCGAGAGGGGTGTACTCGCGGCTCGGGGATGCGCGCAGCTCTTCGATGGACTCGGTCGCACCGGAGGGGAAGAAGAGCCTCATGTGGTCGTCGGCGCCCGGCGAATCGAAGCCGGCGAGATCCGAGCCGGTCAGCCGCACGCGGACGAAATCCGGCGCCAGCCATTCCCGCGCACTCAGTGCGACGTGGCGGAAGCGCAGCTCCAGGCCACGACGTTCGATCGAGAATCCGGATTTCGTGTTGCTCATAAAGTAAGGCTAACCTAAAACTATCGAGGGAAGGTTGCCCTAACCTCGCCACCCGGCGCCCGTCGTGTGCGCATCGATCCCGCAGAACAGGAGTCTCTCCATGTCCGTGCCCAGAACCCTCACCGCCACGAGCGTCGCGCTCGTCGGTCTTCTCGCCCTCGCCGGCTGCGCATCCGGCGGTTCGGCGGAAGCGGAGAACAACGAACCCGCAGCCGCGACCGTCACGGTCGAGGACAACACCGGCACGCACGAGATCGCGACACCTCCCACCTCCGTCGTGGCTCTCGACAACCGCACCTTCCAGACGCTGTCCGACTGGGGCGTCGAGCTCTCGGCCGGAGCCGTCGCGCTCATGCCCGAGACCGTGTCGTACGTGAAGGACGACGGCATCGTCGACATCGGACTGCACAGCGAGCCCGACCTCGAGGCCATCGTCGCCGTGGAGCCCGACCTGATCATCAGCGGCCAGCGGTTCACGCAGCACAACACCGCGATCGCCGACCTCGTGCCCGATGCGACGATCGTCGACCTCGAGCCGCGCGAGGGAGAGCCCTTCGACGAGGAGCTCAAGCGCCAGGTCACCGTGCTCGGAGAGATCTTCGGCAAGCAGGACGAGGCCGCGAAGCTCGTCGAGGACTTCGACGCCGCTGCCGAGCGCGCGAAGGCCGCGTACGACGACGCCGACACCGTCATGGCCGTCAACACGTCGGGCGGCGAGATCGGCTACCTCGCCCCGACCGTCGGCCGCTCGCTCGGCCCGATCTACGACCTTCTCGGGCTCACCCCGGCACTTCAGGTCGACGACGCGACCGATGACCACCAGGGCGATGAGATCTCCGTCGAGGCGATCGCCGCGTCGGACCCCGACTGGATCCTCGTGCTCGACCGCGACGCCGTGTTCGCTGCCGAAACCCCGGACTACGTGCAGGCTGCGGAGATCCTCGAGAGCTCCGAGGCCCTCGCCGGCGTCACGGCCGTGAAGGAGAAGCAGCTCGTCTACATGCCCACCGACACGTACCTGAACGAGGGCATCCAGACCTACACGTCGTTCCTCAACGACTTCGCAGACGCCCTCGAGAAGAGCGCGAAGAACTGAGGTACTGCGGCGGCATCCGGATGATCCGGGTGCCGCCGCACGGTCATCATGGTCTCCACCGACATCACCCAGCCGCCCCGCCACGCCGGGCGGCTCCTCGACGTGAAACTGCTCATCGGCGTGCTCGTCGTCGCGGTGCTCCTCGTGATCTCGCTCTTCACGGGCGTCTACGACATCGCCGGGGCGGACGACGGCGCGCAGATGTTCCAGATCACGCGCGTCCCCCGTACGATCGCCCTCGTCCTCGCCGGCGCCGCCATGGCCATGGCGGGCCTCGTGATGCAGCTTCTCACGCAGAACCGCTTCGTCGAGCCCACGACGACCGGGACCACCGAATGGGCGGGGCTCGGGCTGCTGATGGTCATGATCCTCGTGCCGCAGCCGTCGCTCCCGTTGCGGATGGCCGGTGCGATCCTCGCGGCCTTCGTCGGCACGATGGTGTTCTTCGCGTTCCTCCGTCGGGTCGCCCTCAAGTCCTCGCTCATCGTCCCGATCGTCGGCATCATGCTCGGTGCGGTCGTCGGTGCCCTGTCCACCTATCTCGCCCTGGTCACCAACTCGCTGCAGATCATCGGCGTCTGGTTCGCGGGGAGCTTCACCTCGGTGATGCGCGGTCAGTACGAGATGCTCTGGATCGTGGCGGTCATCGGGGTCATCGTCTTCATCGTCGCCGATCGACTGACCATCGCCGGGCTCGGGGAGGAGGTCGCCACGAACGTCGGTGTGAACTACAACCGGATCATCCTGCTCGGCACGGTGCTCATCGCGGTGACCACCGGTGTCGTGACGGTCGTCGTCGGCAATCTTCCTTTCCTGGGGCTCATCGTGCCGAACATCGTCTCGATGGTGCGTGGTGACGATCTGCGCAGCAATCTGCCGTGGGTGTGCCTGCTCGGCATCGCGATCGTCACGGTGTGCGACATCATCGGCCGCACCATCATCATGCCGTTCGAGGTCCCGGTGTCGTTGATCCTCGGGGTCGTCGGCGCGGTGGTGTTCGTGCTCCTCCTGCTGAGGCAGCGTCGACGTGGCTAGCGCGGTGATGGCACCGACGACGACGGGCGGTCCGGTGCGATCGGCCGGCTCGTTCACGACCCCGCGAACGCGCCGTCGCTACGTCCTCGTCCTCGGCGTGCTCGTCGTCCTCGCCGCCGTCTCCGGCTTCGGGCTGCTGGCATGGGCGAACCCGATGCCGGTCGGCTCCGCAGGATTCTGGCGCATCGCCCAGCACCGCGCGATCGATGTCACCGTGATGGCGCTCGTCGCCGTGTCCCAGGCGATCGCCACGGTGAGCTTCCAGACCGTCACCAACAACCGCATCATCACGCCGTCGATCATGGGCTTCGAGTCGCTGTACCGCGTCGTGCAGACCTCCACCGTCTACCTGTTCGGAGTCGCCGGACTCGTCGCGATCCAGGGCGTCGGCCAGTTCGCGATCCAGGTCGTCATCATGGTCGGACTCGCGGTCGCCCTGTACGGGTGGTTGCTCTCGGGGCGATACGGAAACCTGCAGATCATGCTTCTGGTCGGCATCGTGATCGGCGGCGGTCTCGGAGCGGTCGCCACGTTCATGCAGCGTCTGCTCACCCCCAGCGAGTTCGACGTGCTCGCCGCCCGTCTCTTCGGCAACGTCTCGAACGCGGACGCCTCCTACCTGCCGCTCGCGATCCCGCTCGTGATCGTGGCCTCCGCTCTGCTGTGGATCCGATCGCGTCGGCTCAACCTCATGGCCCTGGGTCCGGACGCCGCGCGCTCGCTCGGTGTCGATCATCGGCGCGAGCTGTTCGTCGTGCTGTTCCTCGTCGCCGTGCTGATGGCGACGTCGACCGCGCTGGTCGGGCCGATGACCTTCCTCGGCTTCCTGGTCGCCACGCTCGCCTACCAGTTCGCCGACACGCATGACCATCGGCTGATCTTCCCCGTCGCGGTCCTCACCGCCTTCACGATCCTCGCGGGGGCGTACTTCGTGATGAAGAACGTGTTCTACGCGCAGGGAATGGTCTCGATCCTGATCGAGCTCGTCGGCGGGACCGTGTTCCTCATCGTCATCCTCAGAAAGGGCAGACTGTGATCGCTCTCGACGGCGTCCGCCGGGACTACAGCAGCGAGGTCGCGATCGGTCCGGTCGACCTCGAGATCCCGACCGGCGGCATCACCGCGCTGATCGGACCCAACGGCGCAGGCAAGTCGACGCTGCTCACGATGATCGGCCGGCTGAACGGGATGGATGCGGGGGCCATCGAGATCGCGGGGCTCGATGTGGCCTCGACGAAGTCGAAGGACCTGGCGAAGGTCGTGTCGATCCTGCGCCAGGAGAACCACTTCGTCACGCGACTCACCGTGCGCCAGCTCGTGGGATTCGGCCGGTTCCCGCATTCGAAGGGACGGCTGACCCGGGCCGACGAGGAGATCATCAGCCAGGCCATCGACTTCCTCGACCTCGGTCCGCTGGAGGGGCGGTACCTCGACGAGCTCTCCGGAGGGCAGCGTCAGCGCGCCTACGTGGCGATGGTGCTGGCACAGGACACCGAGTTCGTGCTGCTGGACGAACCGCTGAACAACCTCGACATGCGCCACGCGGTGCAGATGATGAAGCACCTGCGACGGGCGGCGGAGGAACTCGGACGCACGATCGTGATCGTGCTGCACGACATCAACTTCGCGGGGCACTACGCCGACCACATCTGCGCGATGAAGGACGGCGCGGTCGTGGAGTTCGGATCCCCTGCCGCGATCATGACGGATGAGGTGCTGTCACGGGTCTTCGACACCCCCGTGAGTGTGATCGCCGGACCCTCCGGACCGCTCGCGGTGTACTACTGACCTCCGCGCACGAGCTCCTCAGAGCTCGATGCCGTGGTCTTCATCGTTGACGCCGGCGTTGTTCCCGCGCCGCGACTCGTACCCGAGGAACCAGCCCAGCCACACGATGGCGGCGAGAAGAACGCCCAGCCACACATTCTGGAAGATGAGCCCGACCACCACGCCGACGATCAACAGGCCGACGGTGATGGAGATGCGGATCGCTCTGCGGGACATGGCCCCAGCATAGGCGGCGGAGTCAGCGGTCGCGATGGTTCTCGGGTGCGAGGCGAGGCCCCCGGCGCGGCTCGTGCACCCCGCTGGCGACGATGAGACGGACCGCTCGCTGCCGTTGCCCCGCCCAGGGAGCGAGGAGTTCGAGCATCCCGGCATCATCGGTGCGCGTGCCGGTGAGGGCGTAGCCGATCTCGTGGGCGAGGTGGTAGTCGCCGACGCTGACGGCATCGGTGTCGCCGAGCGCGCGGGCCCGGGTCTCCGCCGAGGTCCACACCCCGACGCCGGGAAGGCTCGTGAGAACGCGGTCGCGCGCCGTGCCGTCCGGGGCGGTCCGCACGGCGTCGGCGATGCGGTCGCCTCGTTCCGCGGCGCGCACGAGGGTCCGGGACTGTGGGGGCTCGACCCCGGCGCGGTGCCAGGCCCAGGAGGGGATGCGGTGCCACTGTGCGGCGGTGGGCGCGGTGAACATCGGTCGGGGCGTCGGGCCGGGGGCGCGCTCGCCGAAGCGGGAGACGAGCCAACGCCACGCTCCGAACGCCTGCATACCGGTGACCTTCTGCTCGATGATCGCGCATGCCAGCGCGTCGAACACCTCGTCGGTGCGTGTCAGGCGCAGCCCGGGATGGCGATGCGCGGACTCGGCGACGAGAGGGTGATGCGATGCGTCGAACCCCTCGGCGTCGTCGCGGGCTCCACAGAGTGCGGGGACGGCGTCGAGCGCGAAGTCCGTTCCGGGGCCCCAGGCGGTCGCGCGCACCTCGTCGCCGATCGTGCGCACCGCCAGCGTCGTCGGACCGAGCGGTGTGCGCATCGCACGCCAGATGACCGGTCCGTCGACGACCATGGTCGGGTCGCCCTTGCCGCGGCGCAGGAATCCGAGTGTGCGGCCGAGATCGAGAGGGCGCGATGGGCGGTAGACGGTCTCCCGAGGGGGCTCCGATGGCGCGACCTCAGCCGCTGCGGAAGGAGCCGTCGATGTCATGCGCCCACCCTACGCGCCGGCGCTGACACCGACCCGCGGCCGGTCAGAAGCGGTCGGGCGAGGGGGTTCCGTGTCCGTAGCGGATGACGACGTCGGCGTGCCGGTCGAACCGGTAGCCGATGCCCCGCACCGTGCGGACGATGTCCTCGTAGCGTCCGAGCTTCGCGCGGAGACGACGCACGTGGACGTCGATCGTGCGCTCACCGGGGGTCTCGTCGTCCTGCGCCTGCCAGAGAGCAGATACCAGCTCGCTGCGTTCGATCGTGCGGCCCTCGCGCAGCACGAGGTACTGCAGCAGCTCGAACTCCTTGTAGGTGAAGGCCGCGGACTCCCCGTCGATCAGGACGCGCTTGCGGGAGATGTCGACGGTGACGCCGCTCTCCTCTTCCGCCGTGTCCTCTTCGGCAGCGGCCTTGGTGCGCGCGATGGCGCCCGGCTCCTGCAGGGCGAGGCGGACGACGTCGAGGTCGCGGCCGCCCGAGCCGTGCGGCGCGAGGGCGACCGTGGCGTGCGTCTCCGCACCCGGAGCGAGTTCGGCGAGGGTGCGTCGCAGGGCATCGACGAGCAGCGGCAGGCTCACACCGGCTTCGGCGGCCTTGATCTCGTCGAGCCCCACGTAGAGCGCGAAGCCTCGCGGGGAGCGGACGGCGGGAAGGTCTGCGGTGGCGGAGGGCACCGGTGCGGCGGCCTCGGTACGAGTGCGGATCGCGGCGGTGGTGGCGGGACGCTCGAGAAGTGCGGTGTTCGACATGATGATGAAGTCCTCAGGACGTGAGCCCGGATCGAGGGGGGCTCTGATGCGTTGCATGAATGACCGGCGGAGCCGGGAAGCGAGCAGAGGGTGGATGCTCGGAGACACTGGCCTCGCAGTTCGCGAGGAATCAGGTCAGGCGGGGTGGCTGTTCGTTCAGCGACACATTCGGCAACACATGCCAACGCGACCGGGCATCATCATCCCGGCAGTCCTGTTCGCCTCCTGGGCGGACAAAGGGCTTGCGTTGGTGGTCATGGGGGGATTATGTCCGATCATGACGCCCCATGTCAAAACGCCCGGGCGCTCCTGGCGGGCGTAACGTGGATCGAATGACGATCTCGCACACTGTCGGAGGCTTCATCCTGACCGACGAGAAGGACGCGTCCCGCTACACGCTCATGCGCGATGGAAAGCTCGTGAGCGTTCTCGACTACCGCGACGACGGTCACACGATCGCCCTCACCCGCGCGTTCACTATCCCGACTTTCCGCGGCAACGGCTACGCGGGCAAGGTCGTGGAGGGCGCGGTGGCCGACATCGAGGAGCGTGGCGACCGCACGGTGGACGCGGTGTGCTGGTACGTCGCCGATTGGTTCGCCGCGCACCCCGAGCACGCCCCCCTGCTGCGCTCGCGCTGACCGCCGTCGTTTCATGACGTCGTGTTACGGCGGGTTACCGACGGGGTGACGTCATGAACGGGTCGCGGCACGCCTCGGACGGAATGTCCGAGGGGGTTCGTACCGTGTGAGTATGCGAATCCTGCACACCTCCGACTGGCACATCGGCCGCACGTTCCATGGCAACTCGACCATGGACGCGCTGACCGAGGTGCTCGGGGCGCTGACCGAGCAGGTGCGCACGCACTCCGTCGACGTCGTGGTCGTCGCGGGAGACGTCTTCGACTCCGCGACGCCGTCCGGTCCCGCCTACTCGCTCCTCGGCGATGCGCTGGTGGCGCTGGAAGAGGCCGGGGCGCGAGTGATCGTCACGAGCGGAAACCATGACTCGGCCGCGCGGCTCGGTTTCCAGGCGCGGCTGCTCCGTGACGGCATCCACGTGCTGACCGATCCGCTCGCCGTCGGAGAGCCCATCACGATCGCGGATGCCGATGGACCGGTTCATTTCTTCGGCATCCCCTACCTCGAGCCGGCCATCGTGCGTCAGCACTGGCCCGAGGGCGACAGCGCGGGCCGCCCGTTGCGCACCCAGGCGCAGACCATGGGGCATGCGATGGACCTCGTCCGTGCGGGCATGGACACGCACGAGGGCCGTGCGGTCGCCATCGCGCACTGCTTCGCCGCAGGGGTCGATGCCACCGCAGGCCTCGAGCGCGAGGTGCGTCAGGGTGGGCTCGACGTCGTGCCTCTCAGCGTGTTCGACGGCCCCGACTACGTGGCGCTCGGGCACATCCATGGTCGCCAGACGCTCAGCGAGCGCGTCCGTTACGCCGGGGCTCCGCTGCACTACAGCTTCGGCGAGCAACACAAGGCGCGCGGTTCGTGGCTCGTCGACCTCGATGCCCACGGTCTCGCCACCGTCGAGTGGCTCGAACTGCCCGTGCCGCGTCGTCTGGTCACGCTCACGGGAACGCTCGACGAGATCCTGGCGCCGGAGATGGTCGCCGAGCATGCGAACGAGTGGGTCTGCGCGGTGTACACCGATGCTCTGCCCCAGGCCGAGCCGATGCGGCGTCTGCGCGAGAGCTACCCCTACTGCGCCATGGTGCAGCACCAGCCCGTGGCCGTCTCCGAGGCGGAGGAGAGGTCCTACTCGCAGCGACTCCGTACCGCGGTGACCGATGTCGACCGGATCGAGGCGTTCCTCGAGCACGTCCGGGCCGGGCACGGCGCCACGGATGCGGAGCGCGACCTGATCCGCGCGGTGCTCGACGAGCGCGTGCGCGCGGAAGCTCTCGTCTAGATGCGCCTCCATCGCCTGGAGATCGAGGGGTTCGGCCCTTTCCGGTCGCGGCAGATCGTGGATTTCGACGCTTTCGGCGACGATGGCATCTTCCTGATCGCCGGGCGGACCGGCGCCGGCAAGTCGAGCATCCTCGATGCCGTCTGCTTCGGTCTCTACGGTGGTGTGCCACGCTACGACGGGGGCGAGAAGCGGCTCCGCAGCGACCACTGCGAGCCCGATGATCCCTCCGAGGTCGTGGTCGAGTTCAGTACGCCGGCCGGCCGGTTCCGCGTGACGCGCTCGCCGGAGTACCTTCGTCCGGCCAAGCGCGGCGGGGGGCTGACGAAGCAGGCCGCAGCGGTGTCACTGGAGGAATGGACGGACGCGGGCTGGGTGGGGCGTGCCGCACGAGCCGTCGACGTCGCCGGCGACCTCGATGAGATCCTGCAGCTGAGCCGCGAGCAGTTCCTGCAGGTGATCCTCCTGGCGCAGAACCGCTTCTCCGAGTTCCTGCTGGCGGGGAGCAGGGATCGCCAGGCGCTGCTTCGCCGCCTCTTCGGCACTCAGCGATTCGAAGACGTGCAGGCCCGTTTCGACGAGCGGCGCCGCCAGGCGGAGCAGACGCTCGGTGCGCGGCTCGCCACCGTCGACGCTCGTGTCGGTGAGGCCGAGCGTCTGGTGGACACCACGGGCCTCTCGGGCGATGCCGACGACGGCACGGCCACCACGGCGGCGGGGGAGCAGCCGACGACATCACAGACGATCGATGAGCGTCTCGACGCCCTTCGCCGAGCCCAGGCGCGAGCGGACTACCGTGCCGAGCGGCGGGCCTCCGAACAGGCCGACGCCGAGAAGCGATCCGCCGAGGCCGATGCGGCGCTGGCGACGACGCGTGAGGAGCAGCGCGCACAGCAGGAACGCGACCGTGCACGTGCGGCACTCGCTCGTCTCGAAGCGGATGCGCCGCTGATCGACGAGGCGCGTGCCGAGCTCACGGCTGCGCGTGCTGCCGAGGCGCTGCGCTCGACGATCGCTGCGGCATCACGGGCTCACGAGCTGGTCGACGCTGCCGCGACGGCCGAGGAGCGCGCTCGCGCGGAATGGGACGCCCTCGAGTTCGACGTCGACGGAGATCTCGAGGCGTGGGTGACGGCGCGTACCAAGGAGACCGGGTCCTGGGAGCGGGCGCGTGAGCTCGAGGAACAGGCACCGGCCCTCGACGAAGAACTGCGGATCGCGGTCGCCGCCGTCGACGCAGCGACCGCACGCATCGAGGCCGGGGAAGCGGAGCGCGCCTCGTTGCCCGACGCGGTGGCCGCGCTGAAGGCGGAGCGAGACCAGACCCGGCGCATCGCCGATCGTGCGGACGACATGAGGATCGCGCGGGAGTCGGCGGACGTGCGTGTCGTGGCGGCGAGGGCCGCCCGACGACTCCAGGCCGACCGGGCGGCCACAGAGCGCGATCTCACCGCTGCCACCACCGAGCACGCCGCTGCGCAGACCGCGCTCGCGAAGCTACGTCAGCGTCGCACCGACGGGATGGCCGGCGAACTGGCGTCGAGTCTCCGCCCTGACGACCCCTGCCCGGTCTGCGGCTCTGTCGAGCACCCGAGCCTCGCCACGCACTCCGATCCGGTGTCGACCGACGACATCGCCGACGCCGAGCTCATTCGTGACGCTGCGGCACAGCGGGAGCGTGAACTCATGTCGGCCGCATCGACCGTGCAGGCCGAGTTGGCCGCGGTCCTGGCTCGCGCCGACGGAAGGAGCGTCGAGCAGGCCGAGAGGGAGCACGCCGAGGCGACGGCGGCGTACACACGCAGCCTGAGCGCCGTGGAGGAGTTGGCGGCGCTCGACGCGAGACTGGCGGCACTCACGGCGCGTGTCGAACGGCTCGAGGCCGAGAAGGCGGCAGACGCGGCGGCCCTCGCTCAGGCACGAGAAGACCACGCTCTGCTGCGGCAGCGGGAGGCGCAGGCGCGCGAGTCGATCGCCGAGGCTCGGGGCGACTTCGACACGGTCGCCGCCCGGCTCGCGGACACGGCGACCGCGATCGCCGCCGCCCGTGCTCTCGCTGCGGCGGTCGCGGAACACCGTCGCAGGTCCGAGGCGCTCGTCGCTGCGGAATCCGAGCGAGACACGGCCCTCGCCGACTCGCCTTTCAGCGACGCGGCGGCCGCGGAGGAGGCGCTTCGCTCGTCGACGGCGCAAGAGGCCCTCGACGCCCGGATCGCGCAGCATGCCGTCCAGCGCGAGAAAGAGCGCGGGATCCTGTTCGATCTGGAACTGCGCACGCTCCCCGAAGAGCCCATCGACCTGGAACCGGCCGAGCAGGCGGCGGAAGCCGCCCGGGCGCTCTGGAAGGGCGCGGTCGATGAGGCGGCCCGGGCTGCAGGTGTCGCCGAGCGACTCGAAGGGTTGATCGAGTCGGCTGCCGCGGAGCATGCGAGGACGACCGCGGAGGCGACCGAATTCGAGCTGCTGCAGAATCTCGCAGACACGATCGCCGGGCGCGGAGCGAACACGCACAAGATGACGCTCGAGACCTTCGTCCTCGCCGCCGAACTCGAAGAGATCGTCGAAGCGGCGAACCGGCGGTTGCACGACATGTCGACGGGGCGCTACCAGCTGCGGCATTCGGATGCGCTCGCCGCACGGGGCGCCGCTTCCGGTCTCGGCATCGTGGTCTTCGACGCGTTCACCGGACAGTCCAGGCCGCCGCAGTCCCTCTCGGGTGGGGAGACGTTCCTCACCTCGCTCGCGCTCGCGCTCGGCCTCGCCGAAGTCGTCACCGCGCGAGCCGGCGGCATCCGCTTGGACACGCTCTTCATCGACGAGGGATTCGGCTCGCTCGACGGCGACACTCTCGATGTCGCCATGCGCACCCTCGACGAACTACGACAGGGCGGCAGGACCGTCGGGGTGATCAGCCACGTCGAGGCCATGCAGGAGCAGATCCCGGCGCAACTCACGGTGCGGGCGTTGCCGAACGGTCCCAGCATGATCGAGCCTCGCTGAGGTGGTGCCCGAACGGCGCCGCGGTGTCACACGCCGTATTCGGTGAGGATGAACTCGCGCAGCTGCACGCTGCAGCGCGCGACGGCTTCGCGCCAGTCCGTGAGGGCGCCGTCTTCGGCCTGATCGGAGATAGCCCGGAACACGCGGATCGGGACCTCGAATTGCCCCGCCACCCAGATGTACGCATAGGTCTCCATGTCGACCAGAACCGCGCCGGACGGGCGGATCACGGCGGTGATCTCCGCGTCCTCGACGAAGTGGTCGCCGGTCGCGATCAGCACGCCCTCCTTCCCGGTCGACACCTTCGTGGGAAGGGAGACGTGCTGCCCGGAGATTCCGTCGAGATCGGTGACGTCGTGCTGGAATGCCGTGCCGACCTCGTGCACCCTCGACTCGAGGTCGGGGTCGATCGCCCCGGCGGTGCCCACCACGACGATCTCGTCGTAGTCGTTCGCATCGAGGGCACGGGTGAGTGCGTACGTCGCCTGCAACTTGCCGGGGCCCGTGATGAGCCGATCGAAGCCCTCGAGCTCCTCCGGGAAGGCGGACAGTTCGGAGGCGAGCGCGGCGACGAGGAGTTTCACTGCCCCATTCTCTCAGGTCACCACGGACAGAACCTGACGTGCGACGCGGCGTCACCCCGGTGTAACACGGAGGGGCGATACTGATTCGAGGAACAGAGCGGAGGATCACATGTCGTTGCAGCAGCAGATCTCGGAGGACCTCGGCGTCCGGCCCGAGATCGATCCCGAAGCCGAGGTCGAACGTCGAGTCGCGTTCCTCGTCGAGTACCTCCGCACGACGGGCGCGAAGGGTTACGTACTCGGGATCTCGGGCGGGCAGGACTCGACCCTCGCCGGGCGTCTGGCGCAGCTCGCGGTCGAGAGGGTGCGGTCCGAGGGTGGCGAGGCGAAGTTCCTGGCCGTGCGCCTGCCGTACCGCGTCCAGCACGATGCGGCGGACGCTGAGGCGGCACTCGACTTCATCGCTCCGGATTCCTCGGTCGAGGTCAACATCCAGAACGGCGTCGACGGTGTGGAGGAAGACATCGAGTTCGCGGTCACGAGTGACATCAGCGACTTCAACCGCGGCAACATCAAAGCACGCGTGCGCATGGTCACGCAGTACGCACTCGCCGGGCACGACGGCCTGCTCGTCATCGGCACGGATCACGCTGCCGAAGCGGTGACCGGTTTCTTCACGAAGTTCGGTGACGGCGCGGCCGACATCCTTCCGTTGTCCGGTCTCAGCAAGCGGCAGGGGCGCTCGCTGCTGCAGTTCCTCGATGCCCCGGATCGACTCGCGTTCAAGGTGCCCACCGCCGATCTTCTCGACGGGCAACCCGGCCGGGCCGATGAGGAAGAACTCGGGCTCACGTACGAGCAGATCGACGACTTCCTCGAAGGACGGTCGGTGGATCCCGACGTCGCCGGCCGCATCGAGGCGCGATACCTCGCGACGCAGCACAAGAGACACCTGCCGGTGACCCCGGACGACACCTGGTGGCGGTGATCGCAGTCCGCTTCTGAGGGCGTCCCGCTTCGCCCGTGTCGGATGCCGCGGATAGTGTCGAAGCATCCGACAGAACGGGAGCATCGTGCGGATCGACACTCAGGCGCAGCGCGTCATCTGGAGCGCGAGCGACCTCAAGGCGGCCGCGGAATGCGAGTTCGCGTGGTGTCGGGCGATCGACGCGAAGCTGGGCCGGGTGCCGGCTGTCGAAGAGCCGGAGGATGCGACGCTGAAGCGCGCCGCGGAGCTCGGTGACGTCCACGAGCAGAACGTGCTCGCCCGCTACATCGACGACCTCGGCGACGAGAACGTGCATCGCATCGAGAAGGTGTCCTCGGTCGATGCGGAGGCGTTGGCCGCGGCGATCGATGAGACCGTGCGGGCACTGCGGTCCGAGGCGCTGGTCGTCTTCCAGGCGGCGTTCGCGACCGAGGAGTTCGTCGGGTTCGCTGATTTCCTGCGCAAGGACGACGAGGGGCGGTGGCGTGTCCAGGACTCGAAGCTGGCGCGCAAGGCTCGCGTGACGGCGCTCATGCAGCTCGCTGCATATGCCGATCAGTTCGACCGGCTCGGCATCCCGCGCTCCGATGAGGTCGATCTCATCCTCGGCGACGGCACCCTCAGCACGCATGCCGTCGACGACCTCCTCCCGTTGTTCCAGGTGCGTCGCGCCCGGCTTCGTGCACTCATCGCCGATCGTCGTGTCGCCGACGGTGCCACGGGCGCTCCTCTCGCCTGGGGCGATGATCGCGGTGACCTCCAGATCGTGGCCTGCGGCCGGTGCGCGACCTGTGAGGAGCAGGTGCTCGCGCATCGAGACCTCCTGATGGTCGCGCGGATGCGACCGGTGCAGCGGGCGCGACTGCGGGCAGCCGGTGTCGAGACGATCGACGCCCTCGCCGCCGCGGTCCATGCTCCGGCGGGAATGAACACGGACACGTTCGAGAATCTTCGCGCTCAAGCCCGTCTGCAGCTGCGCGCGGATGCAGACGGCGAGCCGACGTACGACGTGCACTACGCGCAAGCGATCCATACGCTTCCCCTGCCGAGCCACGGCGACATCTTCTTCGACTTCGAGGGGGATCCTCTCTACACCGAGCCCGCAGCCGACGGTGAGGCGCAGTGGGGGATCGACTACCTCTTCGGCTGGGTAGACAACGCGGACCAGTACTCGGCACTGTGGGCGCACACCTTCGCCGACGAGAAGCGGGCGCTCGAGTCCTTCCTCGACTTCGTCACCCTGCGCCGGGCGGCGCATCCCGGTATGCACATCTATCACTACGCCCCGTACGAGACGTCGCATCTGGTGGCGATGGCCGCGCGACACGGCGTGCGCGAAGGAGAGGTCGACCGGCTGCTGCGAGAAGGGGTGTTCGTCGATCTGTACCCGCTGGTGCTGCGCACCGTGCGGGTGGGATCCCGCTCGTACTCGATCAAGAAGCTCGAACCGCTCTACATGGGTGAAGACGTGCGCACGAGCGACGTGCAGAAGGGCGACGACTCGATCGTTCAGTACGTCGCGGCGCGCGAGCTCGCGGCGGCCGGGAACCAGAGTGAGGCGGAGGTGGTCCTCGCCGACCTCGCCGACTACAACCGCTACGACTGCGTGTCCACGCGAAGGCTGCGCAACTGGCTCATTGACATCGCACGGCAGAAGGGCGTCACACCGGCGCCGCCGGACGCCGCCGACGAGGTCATCTACGAGCCGTCGCCCCGCTCCGTCGCGCTCCTCGCCGACGCGGAGCAGGCCGTGGAGGCCGGGGGCGACGGACTCGTCCATCGCATCGCGGCCGCGGCGATCGACTACTTCCCTCGCGAGGCGAAGAGCTTCTGGGTGGCGCATTTCCAGCGGCTGCGGGAGCCGGTGACGATGTGGGACGGCACGCGAGACGTGGTGCGGGTCGATCGTCCCTCGTCTTCCGTCCGACGGGACTGGAGTATCGGGGAAGGGCGCAGGGTGATGTCCCGCGACATCGAGATCCGGGGAGAGGTGTCACCGGGAACGACTCTCGGCGCGGGTTCGCAACCGTTCGCCCTGTACGAGGTGCCGGCGCCCTTCGATACCGAAGTGCCGTCCCGAGCAGTCCACGTGCCGCACACCGTCACGGTGGCCGAAGTGCTCGACGACGGTTACCTCGTCACCGAATCGGCGGTGCAGGGCCAGACCTGGGACGAGCTTCCCCTCGCACTCACCCCCGCCGCGCCGCCGCGGGTCGTCTCCCTGCAAGGGGCGATCGACGAGTGGGCCGATGCCGTGCACGTTGCGGCCCCGGGCTACCCGCATGATGCCGCGACCGACATCCTGCGTCGTATCCCTCCGCGCACGACGTCAGGGGATGCGCTCCCGCCCGCAGACGACGACGTCATCGACGCGATCGTGCGCGGCGTGCTCGACCTCGACCACAGCTATCTCGCCGTGCAGGGGCCTCCCGGAACGGGTAAGACGTACACCGGGTCTCGTGTGATCGCACGTCTCGTGAACGAGCACGGTTTCAAGGTCGGCGTGGTCGCGCAGTCGCACGCCATCATCGAGACGCTGCTGGCGCGGATCGTGTCCGACGGCGTCTCGCCCTCTCAGGTGGCGAAAGCGCCGAAGGATCCCGACGCCGAACCGCCGTACACCGCGATTCCGAAGAACGGCATGGCAGCCTTCCTCGCGGAGCACATCGGGGAGGGTGCGGTCGTCGGTGGCACGGCATGGGACTTCAGCAACACCCAGCGCGTCGACAGGGAGGGACTCGATCTGCTCGTGATCGACGAGGCCGGACAATTCTCGCTCGCCTCGACCATCGCCGTCGCCGCCGGTGCGAAACGGCTCCTGCTGCTCGGTGATCCGCAGCAGCTCCCGCAGGTGAGCCAGGGCGCTCATCCCGAGCCGGTGGACACGTCCGCTCTCGGGTGGGTGATGGACGGCGATCCGGTGGTCCGGCCGGAGTACGGCTACTTCCTCGCGCGATCGTGGCGCATGCACCCGGCGGTGGCGGCTCCGGTGTCGAAGCTCGCATACGCAGGACAGCTCGCCTCGGCGCCCGGCACGGAACTCCGCACTCTCGACGGTGTGGAGCCCGGACTGCACGTGGTTCCGCTCCGGCACCGGGGGAACGCCACCGCGTCAGCGGAGGAGGCCGCCGAAGTCGTGCGGCTCGTCGACGATCTGATCGGTCGGACTTTCACCGACAACGACCCGAATACCTCGGCGCGTCCGCTGACGCAGTCCGACATCATCGTCGTCACGCCCTACAACGCGCAGCGACAGCTGGTGCTCGATGCGCTGGCCGATGCGGGCTTCCCGGATGTTCCCGTGGGGACGGTCGACAACTTCCAGGGCAAGGAGGCGGTGGTGTCGATCACCTCGCTGGCTGCCTCGAGCGGTCGGGATGCGCCTCGGGGGCCGGAGTTCCTGCTGCTGCAGAATCGTCTCAACGTGGCGATCTCCCGCGCTCAGGTCGTCGCCTACCTCATCCACTCCCCGGCCCTCCTCGACGATCTGCCGTACACGCCCGAGGGAGTCGCTCGTCTCAGTGCCTTCGCGCGTCTCGTGGGTGCGGCGGAGTGAGCGTCCACACCACCGAGGACATCCTCCGGGCCTCCGCTGCGTGGGTGTGGTTCCCTCGCGACAGCGATCAGGTGCACGAGGAACTGCAACTCGTGCGGTACCCGGCGCGCTTCGGCGGCGGGGTTCGTGCATCGCAGGTCCGCTCGTCTGTCGATGCCTCTTCGGTGCTCGATCACGCGATCGCGCACACCCGCGGCTGGGGCGAGGCGCAGCTGACGTTCTGGACCAACCCCTCGGACTCTCCCGATCTCGAAGACGAGCTGCGTCGGCGCGGCGCTGAGCACATCGACACCGTCGCCGTCCTCGCCCGCGCCATCGATGAGCTCGTCGTCGACGTCCCCGGGGAGGCGTCGGCGGAGATCGTGCGCACACTCGAACAGGTGCGGGAGGTCGACGCGATCAACGTGCCGGCCTGGGCGCAGGAACCGCTCGACGAGGAGGGGATCCGCATCGAGAAGGATGAGGTCGTCGCAGGGCTGAAGACGGGGCGCGACGTGCGCGTCCTCGGTCGGCTGGAGGGACGGTCTGTGAGCACCGGCGGATGCACGATCGTCGACGGCTTCGCACGGTTGTGGGGAGCGGCGACCCTACCGGATGCGCGTGGTCATGGTGCCTATCGGGCTGTCCTCGCCGAGCGGTTGCGCGCTGCCGCCGAACGGGGCGCGGCGACCGCCCTCGTGAAGGGCCGCATCGCCACGTCCGCACCGATCCTCAGACGTGTGGGCTTCCGGCATTTCGGCGACGAGCGCGCCTATCGACTCACCCTCGCAGACTGATATCGGTCAGACCGTGCCGTAGAGGCGATCGCCGGCGTCGCCGAGTCCGGGGACGATGTAGCCCTTTTCGTCGAGACGCTCGTCGAGCGCGCCGAGCACGAGGGTCACGTCGCGGTCGCCCGCCATCGCCTCGATCGCGGCGACACCTTCGGGAGTGCCGAGCAGGCAGATCGCCGTGACGTCCTTCGCCCCGCGGTCGAACAGGAACTGGATCGCCGCCGCGAGCGATCCGCCGGTGGCGAGCATCGGGTCGATGGCGAAGCACTGGCGGTCGCTCAGGTCGTCGGGGAGACGCTCGGCGTACGTGGTCGGCTCGAAGGTGGTCTCGTCGCGCACCATTCCGAGGAACCCGACCTCGGCGGTCGGGAGCAGCTTGACCAGACCTTCGAGCATGCCGAGGCCGGCGCGGAGGATCGGCACCACGATGGGACGCGGCTCCGAGATCTTGACGCCCGTGGTCGTCGTCACAGGGGTGGTGATCTCGATCGGGCTGACCTTCACGTTGCGGGTCGCCTCGTACGCGAGCAGGGTCACGAGTTCTTCCGTGAGCTGACGGAACACCGGCGACGGGGTGCGCGCGTCGCGCAGCACCGAGAGCTTGTGAGTGACGAGAGGGTGGTCGGCGACGTGAACACGCATGGATACAGGGTAATGCGCCGGGGAGCCCGGCACGACATCCGGGCCCGGGTGACCTGGGTGCGGCTGTCGTAGGCTCGACGCATGACCGCCGCCGACGACCTCGCGATGCAGCGGGCGCTCGCGCTTGCGGACGAGGCGGCGGCAGCGGCGGAGATCCCGGTCGGAGCGGTGATCCTCGACCGTGACGGGAACATCCTCGCCGAGGGGCGAAACACCCGCGAGGCCACGAACGATCCGACCGGTCATGCCGAAGTGGAGGCCTTGCGTCGTGCGGCGGAATCCGTCGGCTCGTGGAACCTCGAGGGGCACACCCTCGTGGTCACCCTCGAGCCGTGCATCATGTGTGCGGGGGCGATTCTGCAGGCGCGCATCGGGCGCGTGGTCTTCGGCGCCTGGGACGAGAAGGCGGGCGCGGCCGGCTCCATGTACGACGTCCTGCGCGACCGGAGGCTCCCGTACCGCGCCGAGGTGATCGGCGGTGTGCAGGCGGACGCGGTGGCGTCGCAGCTGCGCACCTTCTTCGAGCAGCGGCGCTGAGCACTCGCTGCCCGTCGGGGCTCCGCGCTCAGTCGGAGGACTTCAGCACGAAGACGTCGGTCGACGGCTCGGGATCGATCGCGGGGCGATACACGTCCGGCTCGATGTAGACGATGCGAGCGACCGGAACGGCCTCGCGGATGCGCGCCTCGATCGCGTTGATGTCGTCGGCGGCTTCCCGCAACGGCTTGTCGGCGTTGAGGGCGATCTTCGCAGCGACCATCAGCTCGTCCGGTCCGAGGTAGAGAGTCTTCATGTGGATGATCTTCTCGATCTCGTCGCCCGCGTTGATGGCATCGACGATGCGGTCGTGATCGGCGGCCGTCGCCCCTTCGCCGACCAGCAGGCTCTTCGTCTCGACGCCCAGCACGATCGCGATCAGCACCAGCAGCACACCGATCATCACGGTCCCGAGGGCGTCGAACACCGGGTTTCCGGTGAGGAGCGTGAGCCCGACGCCGAGCAGCGCGAACGTGAGGCCGGTCAGCGCACCGACGTCTTCGAGCAGCACGACAGGGAGTTCGGGAGCCTTCGAACGACGCACGAAGGAGACCCACGACTGCCCCTTCTCCCGCACGATGTTGCTCTCACGCACCGCGGTGCGCAGCGAGAACGACTCGAGCCCGATCGCGATGAAGAGGACGACCAGCGGCAACCACCACCAGGTCCTGTCGAGCTCGTGGGGGTTGGTGAGCTTCTCGACGCCCTCGTAGATCGCGAAGAGTCCACCGACGGAGAAAAGGATGATCGACACGACGAAGGCGTACACATAGCGCTCCCGGCCATAGCCGAAGGGGTGTGCACGGTCCGCTTCGCGACGTGCCTTGCGTCCGCCGAGCATGAGTAGGAGCTGGTTGCCGGAATCGGCGACCGAGTGGATGGCCTCCGCGAGCATCGAGGCGGAACCGGACAGCGCCCAGGCGACGAACTTCGCGAGCGCGATGCCCAGGTTCGCCAGGAACGCCGCGACGATGGCCTTGTTGCCTCCGGATGCACTCATGGGACGAGTCTAGAACCGCCCACCGGAGGATGCGGGGAGTGCCCGCCGTAGGATGACGACATGGCTGACTCGCTTCCTTCCCTCGCTTTCCTCGGTGCCGGCTCGATGGGCGGTGCGATCCTGCGCGGAGTGGTCGCGTCGGGCATCCGGATCGACGGCGGGATCACCGCGACGAACCGCAGCGCGGAGAAGGCGGAGGCGTTCGAAGGGCTCGAAGGCGTCACCAGCATCGCACTCGCGGAGCGGCCGGACGGCAACGTCGAGGCCGCGGCGGGCGCGCGCATCGTCCTGGTCGGCGTCAAGCCGGCGATGGTGCCCGACCTGCTGCGCGAGATCGCCCCGCACCTCGCCGCCGACGCGATCGTGGTGAGTGTCGCCGCCGGTGTCACGCTGCAGACCTTCGCCGATGTGCTCGGCCCCGATGCCCGCGTGATCCGGTCGATGCCGAACACTCCGTCGACGGTGCGCAAGGGCGTCACCGGTCTCGCCGCAGGGGCCGCCGCGACCGCGGACGATCTGTCGCTCGTGCGTCGTCTGTTCGAGACCGTCGGCGCGGTCGTCGAGGTGCCGGAGTCTCAGATCGACGCGCTGTCGACGATCTCGGGATCGGGTCCGGCCTACGTGTATCTGCTGATCGAGGAGTTCACGAAGGCAGCCGTCGGCATGGGCTTCGAGGATGCCGACGCCAGGCTGATGGTGGAGCAGACGTTCATCGGCGCGACCGCACTGCTCGACGCCTCGGGAGAGGACCCTGCCGAGCTGCGTCGCCGCGTCACGAGTCCGAAGGGGACGACGGAGCGGGCTGTCTCGGTGCTGCAGGACGCGCACCTCGAACGCACTTTCTCCGATGCCGCTGCCGCCGCACTCGCGCGGGCGAAGGAACTCGCCGCCGGAGCCTGAACCGGGCCCCGGCGGATCGGCACCCCCTATCGGTGCACGAGGTCGCTAGCTCTCGCTGGCGACCTCGGCGAGCACTTCGGGCCAGCGTCGGTTGAGGATGCTGCCTCCGAGCACCGTCCCACCCCACAGGGCGAGCGCACCGAGCACGACACCGCACGCGAGGCTGACCCAGCCCAGCGCAGGATTCCAGATCCCCGCGATCGCGAACCCGAGGGCGGGTGCGCCGACGAGCAGCGTGATCGGTCCGATGATGATCATCGCGAGAAGCGACTGCACGCCACCGGAGGAGCCGCGACCGAGCGGGTTGGCCTCGGGTGCGGGAGCGCGACCCGGGAGGAAGCTGCCCACCCAGGCGCCTGCGCCGGCCGAGATCGCCGTCAGTCCGAGCGCCGACCCGAGGCTGCCGGGCAGCAGGTCCATCCGGCCGGCGAGCAGGCAGGTGGCGACGCACAGCACGAGGGTCAGGGGCACGGCGATCAGCCCGAATCCGAGCAGCCGTCCCGCCCGATCCGCGGCGCCGCGGACGCCGCCCAGGATGTGGGCCGCGATCGCGTCGTTGTCGTAGGCGATCGCCATCTGGATGATGGTGCCGGTGAGGAGCGCGTTGATCGTCGGGATCAGCGTGAGTGCGGGCCCGAATCCGACGGACTCGTCCTGCAGTCCGTTCATGAGCGCGAGCCCGATGAAGATCGCGGGCAGGAGCAGCATCATCACGACGTTCACGACCTGTCGAGGGTCGCGGCGGAAATATCGCAGTGTGCGTGCGGCGATGGCGCCGGTCGGAGTGGCCGGCAGGACCCGGTCCAGCAGACCACCGGAGCGCACACGTCCTCCGCCGCTGTTCTGGATCGGGGCGACGAGGCGTGCGGCGAGCAGCCCCCGTGCCGCGAACCACAGGGCGATGACCGTCGCCAGGGCGATGAGCAGGCGGAGTGCTGCGGAGAGGTATTCGCCCTGCGCGACCGACGCGGAGACGCCGAACACCGCGCCGAAGGGCGTCCAGCCGACGATGTCGGTGACGGCGGTGAACGCCCCGCCGATGTCGTTCACCCGGAACAGCGCACCCATGCCGAGGTTGAGCAGCAGGCCGGAGGAGGCGACGAGCAGCACCCCCAGGATCACGACGAGGTCGCGGGTGCCACGGCGGGCCAACCACCCGGCGAGGACCCCGCTCACCACACGGGCGCCCAGCACACACGTCACGACGGCGACGGGTGCGAGGATCAGAGCGCTGAGCAGTGCCGGAAGGCTGATCGACCAGCCGAGGAGCATGAGCAGCAGTGCCGTGATCGTGCCGAGGCCCCCGATGGTCGTCGCGCCGGCGACGACCAGTCCGGGCAGCAGGGCGCCGGCGGTGAGGGGAAGCAGAGCGAATCGCTCGGGGGCCAGCGAATCATCGCCGCTCACCAGGATCGACCCGACCCACCACCCGACGACCAGCACAGTGCCGGCGAGGACCATGACGGTGACCGCGGCCTCGGGGGCGGCGAAGCGCAGCGCCACGAGTCCCGCCGTCAGACCCGCGAGCATGCCCAGGGCGATCATCCCGGTGAGGACCAGGGTCACGATCATCCAGGGGTTGCGCGAGAGCTGGTGGCCCAGCTGCCGCCAGCGCAGGCTTACGAGGAGCGCAACCACGCGAGTGTCTCCGTCCCGAGATCGTGTGCGCCCACCAGGGCCAGGAACCGCTGCTGAAGCGTGAGACCGGCGCGCACCTCATCCAGCGTGCCGTGCGCGAGCAGACGACCCTCCGCGACGATGGCGACCCGGTCGCACATCGACTCGACGAGCTCCATCACGTGGCTGGAGAGCACCACCGTGCCGCCGCCGTCGACGAACGCGCGCAGGATCTGGCGGATCGTCTCGCCCGACACAGGATCGACCGCCTCGAGGGGCTCGTCCAGGATCAGGAGTCGCGGCGCATGGATCAGGGCGCACGCGAGGCCGATCTTCTTGCGCATGCCCGCCGAGTAGTCCACGACGAGGCGATCACGCGCATCGGTGAGGCCGAGGGCGGCGAGGAGCTCTTCGGTGCGCGATGCCACGTCAGCCTCGGGCATGCCCCGCAGCAGGCCCGTGTAGCGCAGCAGCTCTGCGCCGGAGAGCCGGTCGAGCATGCGGATGCCGTCGGGGAGCACGCCCATGCGCGCCTTGGCTTCGGCGGGGTTCTGCCACACATCCGCACTGAGCACCCACGCGTTTCCGGCGTCCGGACGCAGCAGTCCGGTCGCCATGGCGAGGGTCGTGGTCTTGCCCGCGCCGTTCGGTCCGAGGAGTCCGAGCATCGATCCGGCCGGCACGTCGAGGGAGAGGTTGTCGACGGCGACCTTCGGCCCGAACTGCTTGTGGAGCCCGCGGAGGGCGAGGACGGGTGGGGCCGTTGTGTGGTCGGTCATGCCCTCCATCCCACCACGGACGGGTCGTCTGCGCGTCCGCCCTGAGGGGGAGTCGTGGATCCGGGGTGGGTCCCGCCGTCAGCGGTCGAGTGCAGCGAAACGCTCGATGTCGCTGTTGGTGCCCGACACGATGATGAGGTCGTGGTTGGTGACGATCGTGTTCGCCTCGGCGTAGCGGAACGGCTTGCCGGGGCTCTTCACCCCGACGACGGTGACCTTGTACTTCGAGCGGACGCCCGACTCGTTCAGGCCGACGCCGCGGATGAACTTCGGCGGGTACATCTTGGCGAGCACGAAGTCGTCATCGAAGCGGATGAAGTCGAGCATCCGTCCGCTCACCAGGTGCGCCACGCGCTCGCCGGCCTCGCGCTCCGGGTAGATGACGTGGTTCGCGCCGACACGGGCCAGGATCTTGCCGTGGGACTGGGACACGGCCTTGGCCCAGATCTGCGGCACCTTGAGGTCGACGAGGTTGGCCGTGATCAGCACGGACGCCTCGATCGAGGAGCCGACGGCGACGACCGCGACCTGGAAGTCCTGCGCACCGATCTGGCGGAGCGCATCGATGTTCTTCGCGTCGGCCTGCACGGTGTGCGTGACGCGGTCGGACCACTTCTGCACGAGCTCGAGGTTGTCGTCGATCGCGAGCACCTCGCGGTCGAGACGGTCGAGCTCTCCGGCGCACGCGGCGCCGAAGCGGCCGAGACCGATGACGAGGACGGGAGCGTCGCCCCGGAGGACTTCAACCAACGATCGGCCTTTCCACGGGCAGTGAGTAGTACTGCGTTCGCGATGTCGCGGCGACCGCCGCGGCGAGAGTCACTGTACCAACGCGCCCCATGAAGATGGTCGCGGCCATGACGTAGGAGGCTGAATCGGGCAGATCCGCGGTGAGCCCCGTCGACAGCCCGACGGTGCCGAAGGCCGAGATCACATCGAACAGGACGTGGCTGATCTCCTCCTTGGTGAGCTGGGCGATCACGATGGTCGACAGCGCGACGATCGTCGCCCCCCACGCGACGACGCTGAGGGCCACGCGTTGCACGTCGCTCGGGATGCGCCGCCCGAAGGCCTCGACGGACTGACGGCCCTTCGCCTCCGACCACACGGCGATCGCGAGGACGGCCAGGGTGGTGACCTTGATGCCGCCCGCCGTCGACGCCGAGCCGCCGCCTACGAACATCAGCATGCTGGCCGCGAGGAGGGAGGAGCCGTTCAGATCGTCCATGTCGATCACGCTGAAGCCACCGGATCGGGTCATCGCCGAGAGGAAGAAGGCCTGGAACGTCGTGTCCGCGGCGTCCATCGACCCGAACGTCTTCGGGTTGTCGAACTCCAGGACGACGAAGACGGCCGCACCCAGGATGAACAGGAGCACCGTGGTGACGAGGGTGAGCTTCGTGTGCAGCGACCAGCGCTTGACGTGCCAGACGTGCTTGGCGAGCGAGTAGATGACGGGGAAGCCGATGCTGCCGAGGAACACGCCCACCATGAGGAGAGAGAGCACGAGGTAGTCGTCGCCGAACACGGCCACACCGCCGTCGTTCGGGGCGAAGCCGGTGTTGGTGAAGGCCATGGCCGCGAAGTACGGGGCCTCCCAGAGCGCCGCGATGGGGTTGACCTCCGCCATCACGAGGGCGGGGTAGAGCAGGACGGCGAGCGTGGCCTCGATGATGAGGGCCGATACCGCGACGGTCGTGAGCAGCTGACCGACCTCGCCCAGGCGCACCGTCTGGCTCTCGTTCACCACGCCCCCGTGCGCGCGCAGAGGGTTCGTGTCGCCGGCCGCCAGCAGTTTGGCCCGCAGCCCCAAGCGCTTCGAGATGAGCATCCCCATGAGGGACGCGAGGGTGAGGACGCCGATACCGCCGATGTTCACGCCGAGGAAGACGACGACGTGCCCGAACGGCGACCAGTGGTTCGCCATGTCCACGGTCGACAGGCCGGTGACGCAGATCGTCGACATGGCCGTGAAGAGGGCGTCGCTCAGCGGGGTGACGGTGCCGCTGGCGGACGCGATCGGTAGCGACAGGAGAACCGTGAACACGAGGATCAGGAGCGCGAAGACGACGATCGCGAAACGGGAGGGTGAGGAGGTGAGGATCTGCCTCGCACGGCCGGCGATTCCCGACAGACCCTGTCCTGGGGACGACGCCGAAACGATGCCCGACATCGCTGCCCCCTCATCTTCTCTCTCGGACGCGCCCCACGGTCGCACGGCGCCGGTCAGCCGAGCCTCCGTCATGGTACTCCGTGCCGGAGCCGACTACCCTGATCACATGACGGACATCTTCGACGTGATCGCAGACGGTACGAGGCGCGACATCCTCCAGCTCCTGCTGCGGCACATGTCCGAAGGGGAGACCGGCACGAGTGTCAGCCAAATCGTCGCCGAGCTGGGCATCAGCCAGCCCACCGTCTCGAAGCACCTCAAGGTTCTTCGCGATGCCGAGCTGGTGTCCGTGCGCGAAGACGGACAGCGCCGGTTCTACAGCCTCGCGGTCGAACCGCTCGAAGTCGTCGATGACTGGCTCGTCCCGTTCCTGGTCGACGCGTACGGCGACGCGGCCCCGGACATCGACTACCCCGGTGGCCCGCTTCCCGACAGTGCGGCACATGCCGCGGAGGTCGTCGGGCGCGCCGCGGCATCCGCCAAGCACGCCGTCACCTCGGCGCTCAAGCGGTTCGGCGGCTGAACCCCGTCGACGGTTCGCGTCCCGGTGTGGCCGCTCGTGGGGCGCGCCCGGAAACGCCTCGCCCCTGACGGCCGGGGGGCATGTCGTCAGGGGCGATCCGCGGATCCCCAGATCCGCGAGGACTCGGCGCGGTGCCGGCGCGAGTCCTGCACTGACAGTGGCAGTCGCGGCTGAGCGAAAGGCGAGCGACGCCTATGTCTCGGCTGGACGGCGGGAGCGGAGGTCGGGGGCCCGCGCGAGTTCCTGGCGGTGGATCCCGCCGATGCCCCACTGATCACATGAGTCACACGGGTTTACAGGTGTCCCAGCTACCCCATAGAGTGTGCACATCGAGAAAGGGGTACGTGGGATGCCCGAGGTTCCAGACGTCCGATTCCTCACGGTGGCCGAGGTCGCCGAAATCATGCGCGTGTCCAAGATGACCGTGTATCGGCTGGTGCACGCCGGGGAACTGCCAGCCGTCCGCTTCGGGCGGAGCTACCGCGTACCGGAGTCGGCCGTGGCCGACGCCCTGCAGCGCCCCATCGCCGACGTCGGGTGAGTCGACGCGAGGCCGCACGGCGCACGCCGTCGGGTTTGCTAGACTGATCCGAGGCATTTTTCCGTGCCCGTACCCGGGTGTCCGATTTCGGGGACACCCAGCCCCTGACTTAGTGAGGTTTCCGTGGGTTCTGTCATCAAGAAGCGCCGCAAGCGCATGGCGAAGAAGAAGCACCGCAAGCTGCTTCGTAAGACTCGCCACCAGCGTCGCAACAAGAAGTAAGCGACCAGACACGAGCGCCTGTCTTCGGACGGGCGCTTTGTGTCTCTGCCCACAGATCTCCACCGCCGAGAGGATGTCATGAAGTCGATCACCGTCACCGAACTCGCCGAGCGCTCCGGTGTCCCGCTCATCGATGTCCGGGAGGTGGACGAGTTCGCCGCAGGCCACGTGCCCGGTGCCGTCAACATCCCGATGTCCGAGATCGGCAACCGGCTCGAGGAGTTGCCGTCGGAGGCGTTCGACGTGATCTGCCAGGCCGGCGGCCGTTCGGCGCGGGTCGTCGAGGCGCTGGAGTCCCGCGGGTACGACGCGACGAACGTCGAGGGTGGCACCGGTGAATGGATCTCGCAGGGACGTGCCGTCGAGGTGCCGTCGGCGTGACCACGCTGACCCTGATCCGCAAGCCCGACTGCCATCTGTGCGAGGTGGCTTCTGAGGTGATCGACGCCGTCGTCGCCGAACTGCCGGACGCGGCGGCGGAGCAGATCGAGATCGTCGAGGCGTCGATCAACGACGACCCCGCCCTGTACGAGCTGTGGTGGGAGAAGATCCCGGTCCTGTTGATCGACGGCGAGTTGCATGCGCACTGGCGCGTGACGCCGGACCGTCTGCGGGAAGCGCTGGAGACAGCCGTCCGCAGCGATATGAAGTCCGAGTCGAAGGAAGCCCTGTGACCATCCGCCATGTCGTGACCTGGAAGCTCGCCGCCGAAGACGCCACCGTGCGTGCCGAGCAGGCGAAGGAAGCCGCGCGCCGCCTGAACGCCCTCGACGGTGTGGTGCCGCAGCTCCTCTCGATCTCCGCCGGAGCCAACATGGCGTACCCGGAGGCGAACTGGGACGTGACGCTGGTCGCGGACTTCGACTCGGTGGAGGCGATCGAGGAGTACCAGGTGCACCCCGCGCACGAAGAGGTCGTCACGTACATCCGCTCAGTCGTGGCATCGCGCGTCGCCGTCGACTTCGAGGTCTGACACTCCGTCGCGGGTCACGAGGAACTCGATTTCGTCCGTCTTCCCGGCGGTCTCGCAACACAAACGTGATATGCGGCGACGCCGATGCCATTGGTCACGCGACCGACCGCATGTTTAGATGTTCTCCTACCCGTCACCGGGCGTCACATTCGCCCTCGACTCACAGGAGCCGACATGCCTCGTCGTAACCTCATCGCCGGTCTCGCCCTCGCGGCGACCGCCACCCTCGCGCTCGCCGGCTGCGCGACGGGATCCTCCGACGCGGGCAGCGGTGGTGAGCCGGCTGCGGGCGACGACTACGGCTTGATCGAGGCGGGTACGCTCACCGTCTGCTCGGACATCCCCTACCCGCCGTTCGAGTTCGAGG
>NZ_JRKC01000115.1:0-2404 GCF_000800925.1 Microbacterium sp. ZOR0019
CTTTCGCGGCATATCCTCGCGTCTCTCGCTGGCGCTCGGCCGCTCCGGTATTCCACGGTCACTTGCACTCCGGCTGCGCTCTCTGCGCGGCACATTCGTGCCTTCACGGCAAAAAAACGTGAGGGGTAGTTGGTAGTCCGAGACACCGGGAGGTTCATCATGGCACGCACGATCAAGACCCAGAAGACCGCAGAGCAGCGCCGCGCCGAGGCCGACGCCCTGCACGAGTCCATCGCTCAGCAGGTAGAGCAGCTGCGCGACTCCGACGCCTGGCAGCGATTCCTCGACTTCGCCCGTTCGTTTCACTCCTACAGCTTGAACAATGTGCTGTTGATCCTCTCGCAGATGCCGACCGCGACCCGCGTAGCCGGGTTCCGCAAGTGGCAGCAGCTCGGCCGCCAGGTGCGCAAGGGAGAGCGCAGCCTGAAAATCTTCGGGTTCCGTGAGCGTAAGGCCAAGGCCGACGAAGAGAACGAAGACGGCACGCTCGACCAGCTCGACACAGGCGAGCGCGTCGTGTGCTACTTCCCGATGCTCAGCGTGTTCGACATGAGCCAGACCGACCCCACCGACGAATGGATCGACCCGAACCCCGCGCAGCGGCTCGACGGAAACGACGAGGCCGGAATCTACGCCGCCACCGCCGACTACCTCACCGCCCAGGGCTGGACAGTCACCCGTGAGACGATCCCCGGCGAAACCAACGGATACACCACGACAGACGGCACCAAGCGCGTAGTCGTAGACGCAGCGCTCAGCGACGCGCAGGCCGCTAAGACGATCCTGCACGAGGCCGCGCACGTCATCCTGCACAGCTCGGAGGATCACGCCGAGTACGTCGCGCACCGAGGCTTGAAAGAGTGCGAGGCGGAAAGCGTCGCCTACATCGTCGCCGGGATCATCGGCCTTGACACGAGCGCCTACAGCGTCGGCTACGTGGCCGGATGGATCGGAGACGACACCGACACCATCAAGCAGACCGCCGCAAACGTGCTGCGCGCTGCGCACACCATCGCAGACGCGATCACCGAGGCCGACGAAGAGCAGGAAGCCAAGGCCGCCTAAATAGGCCTATAAGACCTATAAGGGATGCCCGAGCAGCCCGCCGCCAGCCAGGCGGCGGGCGAGGGGGTGCCCTCGCGCTCCCCACCACATCGACGGCCGCAAGCGGCCGCAGGGCTTGAACGCTTCGCGTTTCTTGCCGTGAAGCCTGGCGGCACACTACATTCGCTCCACCTGCGCGCAAGTGCTTTCGCGGCATATCCTCGCTCGCTGCGCTCGCTCCGGTATTCCACGGTCACTTGCACTCCGGCATCGCTCATTACGAAGGCGTAAACGCCTTCACGGCAAAAAAACGAGAGGGAGAGAGACACCATGCAGAGCATCAGCACCATCACGACCATCGTTCCCATCGTGGATGACACCGAAATTCCGCGACAGCTTCGCAAGCTCGCAGAGCGCGACGAAGACCTGATGAGCTACGCCCGCAGCGGCTACCGGCTCGCAAGCACCGTGGCGATCACCGGCCCTGAGTTCGTCACGTTCGTAGACACGCTGACCCGTGACCCCGAGCACAGCTAAATAGACCTATTAGACCCAAAGGAGATAAAAGTATGTTCAAGTTCCGCTCGCAGCTCACAGCCGCCCAATGGGCGACGATCCGCGACCTATGCCTGCACGAGCGGCAGCGCCCAGCAGCGCAGCGGCAGGCATTCGGCAGCATTGAAATCATCGTCATCAAGGACGACTTGACCGTGGAGAGCATCACCGTGCACCCGGACGGCCGCGCCGAGAAGTCGGTACTCAACGGCATTGGGGAGGGCTGGACAGAAAGTCAGCTCGATCAGTCCGAAATGGAGTGGATCGAAACCTAGACACCATTAGACCTATTAGGTACAATAGACCTATAAACCCCATAACCCCGAAACCGAACCGAGAGGTTGCACCCATGACCATCGCCGCCGAGCACCTGACCATCACTCTCGAAGACGGCCGCGAGCTGACCGGCCGAACCCCCGTCGAGCTGGCGCACAAGTGGGCAGAGGCCGAGCACGGCGAAGAGTGGCAGCAGCTCAGCGCCGCAAAGCAGAGCATCGAAATCACCGCGGCGCTCGATGCGCTCAACAGGGCTGCGCAGGAGTGCAGCGAATGAGTGCCCGCCGCCCGCGGCCGTTCGGCCGCGGGCACCAGGCGGCAGCGCCTAAGCGCTGCACCGGCCGCATCCGCGACCGGTGCCGCCGACAGAGGGCGGCCATGCGTCGGCCGCTGCGCGGCCGCACATCTTTCAATTCGTATTTTGCCGTGAAGCCTGCGGCATTCTACGTTCGCTCCACCTACACGCAAGTGCTTTCGCGGCATATCCTCGCGTCTCTCGCTGGCGCTCGGCCGCTCCGGTATTCCACGG
>NZ_JRKC01000116.1:0-297 GCF_000800925.1 Microbacterium sp. ZOR0019
GTACCCGCCCTCACGACGAGGAGCAGCACCGTCACGCTTGTACCCGCCCTCACGACGAGGAGCAGCGCCATCACGGTTGTACCCGCCACCCTCACGACGGGGGGCAGCGCCATCACGACTGCGATCAGAACCTTTGCCGGAAGGGCGATTGCTGCGCGATCCCTTGTCGTCGTTGCGACGCGGACGGCGCTCTTCCTCTTCCGGCATGATGATCCCTGTTCTCTTCGTGTAAACGCAAAATGGCCACCCAGCGTTGGGTGGCCATTTTGTTTAAAAGGAGTCCGGCGGTGTCCTACT
>NZ_JRKC01000117.1:0-230 GCF_000800925.1 Microbacterium sp. ZOR0019
CCGTGGAATACCGGAGCGGCCGAGCGCCAGCGAGAGACGCGAGGATATGCCGCGAAAGCACTTGCGCATAGGTGGAGCGAACGTATGCTGCCGAAGGCTTCACGGCAAGAAAATGCGATAGCTGAAATGAGGGCGGCCGCGCAGCGGCCGACGCATGGCCGCCCTCTGTCGGCGGCCCCGGTCGCGGATGCGACCGGCGGGGGGAGCGCGAGGGGGTGACCCCTTCGCCC
>NZ_JRKC01000118.1:0-214 GCF_000800925.1 Microbacterium sp. ZOR0019
CTCACGACGAGGAGCAGCGCCGTCTCGGCTGTACCCGCCACCCTCACGACGAGGAGCAGCGCCGTCACGCTTGTACCCGCCACCCTCACGACGAGGGGCGCCGCCGTCGCGGTTGTAACCGCCACCATCGCGGCGAGGAGCAGCGCCATCACGCTTGTACCCGCCCTCACGACGAGGAGCAGCACCGTCACGCTTGTACCCGCCCTCACGACGA
>NZ_JRKC01000119.1:0-231 GCF_000800925.1 Microbacterium sp. ZOR0019
TCGATTTGCGGAGGTGTGGACGATGGCCGATTTCGGTGCGTCTTATGCAGAGATGGAGCAGGTGGCGTCGTCGCTGTCGCAGGCTCGTGATGACATTCAGGGTCAGTTGGACACGTTGAAGGGTCAGGTGGACACTCTTCTGGGTGAGGACTTCAAGACGCAGCATGCGTCGGGGAAGTTCGGTGAGGGGTACACGGAGTTGACGACGGGTCTGAAGACCGCGGTCGACGG
>NZ_JRKC01000013.1:0-47723 GCF_000800925.1 Microbacterium sp. ZOR0019
CGGCGGCCGCGTTCGCGGCGGTCGACGGGGATCCGCCCGCCGCTGCAGCTGCGCCGGCAGCGGCTGCGGCCGCGGCGGTGGAGGCCTTCTGGTGGGCGTTCCAGGAGAGGCGGTTGGAGACGTAGTTCTCGGCCATGCGCTGCGCCCGCTCCCGGATGGGGTGGGCGCGGTCGGCGGACTTGCCGAGCCCGAGACGAGCGAGCCGTTCGGAGAGCTTCTCTCCAGCCTTCTTGGCCTTGAAGAAATTCCAGATGAGCGCGATCGCCATCACGAACACGATCGTGTTGATGACGATCATCTGCGCGAGCGTCGACAGCGGTGTGGATTCTGCGAGCGCCATCATCGTGCTGGTGGCGATGGACAGGAAGCCGGAGACCAGGACGATGCTGGCGCCGATGCCGAACAGGCCTGCGAGGATCCCCAGGGCTGAGCTCCACCATGCGCGGCGGGCGAATCCGGGGGCGATTGCGGCGTAGGTGGAGAACAGCCACTTGCCGGCGCTCCACAGCGTGTAGCCGGAGGCGATGACCAGCACCAGGCCGAGGACGATAGACAGGAAGTTCAGTGCGCTGGATCCTCCTGCAGCGATGCCGGCGGTGATGACGAACCCGATGTTGGTGTTGGATGCGTACTCCGCGGCCTCGGGGGCGCAGGGACGGATTGCGTCGCGGACGGCGGCGCCGTCTTCGAACGGCTTCGAGGCGATCATCGCGTCGTTGAACGCGGTGGCGCAGGAGCCTTCGAGCAACTGGCCGAACACGATCTCCTGGGCCGGGTAGCGCACCCAGGCGTCCATGACCTGACCGATGAGTGCTTCGGAGACGACCTCGCGTGCGGTGTCGGGGGAGGGCATTTTGTCGAGGAAGGATGCGTCGCCGCTGGAGATCGATGCGGCGATGGATCCGCCCCATGCCTGTGCGGTGCGCAGGCCGCCGTCGGGACCGGTGATCAGGCCGATCGGGTTTGCGAGGAGGGTGACGGCGAGGACGCTCGCGGCGACAGAGATGGCCATGTCCGTCATCCCGGCTGCGACGCGGCCGCGCATGATGGCGACGAAGCCGATGATCGCGGCGAGGGCGAGGCCGACGGGGATCCATCCGATCTGCGCGAGCAGGCCGGAGAGCATCTGGAAGATCGCTTCGATCGGCGGGGCGATCCAGTCGATCCATTCGAGGGTGACGATGAACTGCATGAACCACAGGCCCCAGCTGAGGCCGGTGAGGTTCGCGACCCAGATCGCGTCGACGGTCTGTGCCAGGAATGCCTTGATCGGGTCGAAGACTCCGCCACGATCCATCGGCAGCGACACGTACTGGGAGAGCGAGATCCCCGCGCTGTCTTTCGCATCGATCGGTGCGAGGAACGGCAGGGTCGCGCCGGCGTCGCCGTCGGCCGCATACGCGAGGATCACGTTGCCGCCGAGGATCGAGGTGAGAGTCCAGATGCCGACGAGGATCGCTACAGTGCGCAGCGGGTGGCGGCGGATCCACTTCCGCACACGGCGGATGCGGCGGCGTGCCCCCTCAGCGGTGCGAGCGATGGGTGCGATTGCGGTCATGAGGTCACCTGCTCTGCGGAGGGCTTGACGGTCTTCGGGGTGGAGAGCGTGGCTGCGGCGCGGTCTGGGCGTCGGGAAACGCGGGTGCGGATCTTCCCCATGCGGCCGCGTGCGTCGCGGAAGAGAGCTTCACCGCGGCGCTCGACCGGCACCTTGTTGTCGGCACCGAGCGGGGAGAGGCCCTCGGTGACGGTCTGCACGTTCGCCGGGATCTTGCTGAACCCCTTCTGGAACCACTCCAGGTTCGACTCCGCCGCCAGCGGGTCGGTCTGCCGGGTCAGGATGCGGTTCTTGATGAGTGAGCGCGTGACCTCGTCGCCGAAGTCGCGGGCATCCTGCGACGCCACGAGGACCGGGGCGCCGTGCTTGCGGCCGTCGCGGAGGAACCGGTTGATCTCTGCGAGCCCCTGGGGGCTGGCCGTGACGTGGGCGAGCTCGTCAGCGGCGAACACTGCGAGTTCGTTGGGGTCGCGGAAGCAGATCTCCCGAGCGATGCGGGTCAGCAGCGCGTACATCGCGTGTCCGAACAGCTTGTCCAGACCCAGCTGGTCGAACATCGCTGCGTTGTCGATCTCCTCCTTGGTGGGGAGAGCGACGCCGTGGGTGAGGAAGACGATTCCGCGGCTGGCGAGGTTCAGTGGAGGGAGATCGTTGTCGAAGAGGACGGCGCCGTACTCGGTGTCGGCATACAGGTTCATGAGGCCGGCGAGCTCGCGAGCTGTCTCGTCTTTCTGGCCGAGTTCGGTGAGGCGGGCGAGGAGTGCGTGGGCGTTGGTGAGCCCTGCGTTCTCTGCCTTGCGTTCGTTGAGGACGTCGGCGAGCATCACACCAGCTGCGGAGCGGGCCTTCACCCCGAGCAGGGCCGAGCAGAGCGTGAGCATCTGGCTGGCGCCTGCCTTGGCACCGAAGATGCGCAGCGGGTCGAGGGACCACTTCGGGTCGACGAGGTCAACGATGGTCGCCTGGGACGGGTCGATCGACTCGGCGAAGGTCCCGTACTCCTTGGCGTCGGTGCGGTCGATGACGATGAACCGTCCACCGCGATCGTGCACCGCGCCGAGGATGATTTTCATCGCGACGGACTTGCCGCCACCGGGCTCACCGGCGATGCCGATGGAACCGGAGACGTCACCGGTGATCTGGCCCCAGAGATCCAGAAGGCAGGGGAGCGGGACTCCCGTTGTCAGGTTGTCGGCGAAGAGCAGTCCGGATCCGTCGCCGAGATCCGTGGACGTCAGCGGCGCGAGGGACGCGAACTGGGTGCCTGTCGTCAGCTCTGCGAACTCCTTCACGATGCGCTCTGACGGGTGTCCGGGCCACATCGCCCACCAGAGCTTCTCCTGGCCGCCGATGGGGATGTCGAACTGGAACTCGAGGTTGTCGGAGAAGAACTTCTTGGTGAACTGGGCACGCTCGGTGGCCTCGTCGGCCGTGGCGCCGGCGACGGCGACGATGAAGGTCGCCTGGATCTCGACCTCGCGATCGGAGGCTCCAAGCGCCTGGTGCCACTCGCTGAGGTCGCGGGCGGTGATGTCGAGATCACCGCCGGAGCCGGTGATCGCTGCGGTGCCTTCCTGCTGATCCATCTGGTCGGTGAGGTTGATCTCTGCGCGGGCGTTGCGGCGCTTCGCGTCCCGGGCTCGCAGGCTCTGCACCCGGAAGACCCAGTCGGCGTTGACGCCGAGCTCGTCGAGTGCGCCGACCCAGTCGAGATCTTCATCCCATCCGCCCCGCGGGCTTCCGGCCAGCGCCATCAAGACCTGGTAGCTGGCGTCACCCGTGCGGGTGTCGGTGACCTTGAGGAAGCGGTTGGCGAGCGGGTTGACCTTGGTGAGCTTGCCCTTGGCGTCGGTCTGGCCGCCCTCGTCGAGGTGGGGCAGCGGGTAGGACTTCGGCGTGGTGGCATGCTGCAGGTGCTCATCGATCAGCACCTTGGTGGCGCCACGGGGAAGGTCGTCCGAGCGAGGTGCCGGCGCCGGGCTCTCGTACAGCCCGCGGGTCATCGCGTGGGTACCGATCCAGATCTGTTCGGCTGGGGTCGCACGCCGAGGGACGAACGAGCCGGGGATAGCTTCCTCGATGCGAGCAGCTGCTCGCATCGCCGAGGCGATCTCCTCGGTTGAGGGGGCGCGCAGCGGAAGCGCCACGGTCTCTCGGACGGAATGCTCCATCCAGCCGTAGACCATCCGGGCCTTGTCCTTGATGCTCCGGACCCGCAGCGGCACGGAGATCCAGTACTCGCGGCGCCCGTTGGGGCGCATGTCGAACTCATCCATGCTGAGGAGTACTTCCTCAGCCCACACGGGGTTCTCGCTGACGTCGACGCCGGCGAGCATCTTGTTGGCGATCTCCTCCGGGGAGATGATGCCGCCGAAGCCCATCAGCATGTACTCGCCGATCAGGCCCTGCGCCAACGCGCGGTGGATCTTGCGGCGGATGTCGTTGAGCTCGCTGCCGCCCAACCCCTTGGGGAGGCCGTCGAGTCGCCAGGTGGCCCACACGGTGCCCGTGCGCGTCCACTTGAGGTGGCCCATCATCGCGGTGTCAGGGATGCGCATGTCAGATCTCCTTGGTGCGTGCCTGCTCGAGCAGACGGTCAAGCCCCGACGCGAATCGGATCGGAGCTGCGGTGGTTGCGGCAACGGGGGTGAGGGGAAGTTCATCCACCGCGACCGTCTGCACGACGGGTTCCGGAACCGGCGCCGGGACCGCGGTAGGGACGGGGGCCTCGTCGACGGCGGGGGCGCCCGCGATCAGTACGGTCCCGGTGAGGCGATGGGGTGGCCGCAGCTTCATCGGCTGACCGTTCAGCGTGCCGGCGGAGGGGTTCGCGATCGCCCCCACCGTGTCGGCGGCGAGGTGATGAATCTTCCGTCGCGTCGAGGGAAGCTGACCCGCCAACCACAGGGCGGTGACGGCCATGCCCAGCAGCGCGACGATCCGGACGAGGGGGAACGTCCCGAACAGCGGCCCCCAGATGCTCATCGTGTTCCACCCGATGACGAGCACGACACCACCAGCGATGAACTGCGTGACCGAATAGGGCCCGCCGGGAAGACGGGTGTTACCCGCCTTCCCGATCATGATGGGGATGCGGCGGACGCTCGTGTAGAAGCGGCTTACGCGAGGCCGCTCGACATCGGGAGTACTCATGGGCTGGGCCTAGGAGAATTCGCCGCGGAATAGGTTGCCGACGAGCTGGAGGCCGCCGTTCAGCGCGAAGTACGCCAGGGCGGCGACGAACAGGCCGCCGAGGACTGCTCCGAGGCTGAATCCCTTCTTGAATGCGGCCACCAGGAACAGGACGACGATGACCGTAAGGCCTCCGTTGACGACGAGGGCGTACAGCTCGTTGTTGAATCCGTTGGCGGTCGTGATGATGCCGTCGGCGTGGACGATCAGCTGCGTGCTGACGTGGTTGAAACCGGCAGCGAGTGGCTGGATGAGGGTGTTCACTGGTCTTCTCCTTCGGTGGTGTCATCGGTCGATGACGGGGTGGGTGCGGGGGACTCATCGACCCGGGCGGTCGAAGAGGACTGTGAGGTGCTGAGGCTGGTGACTTCCCATCGGCCAGCACGGGCGGTCAGGTCGACGAAATACATCGCGGTGACCGTGCGGCCTTCGGCGGTCTGGAGAGTCACGAGAGCCTGCACGAGCGTCGTGTCTCCGTCGGCAGGAGTCGCGGAAGGCTGTTCCTCGGCGAAGAACGACACGGAGTTCAGAAGCGCGAACGGTGCCGGGGTGATTGCGGGGATGGAGACCCCCGGGGTGAGGTAGGAGCTCGTGCTGCCTTGGCCGATGAGGTATGCGGCCAGCATGAGCTGGATCGTCTCGACGGCGGGGGAGTCGGACGCGAGCTGCGTGTTCTGACCGAGCCCGGTCGCTCCCGCGGTTGCCTGGGGGCCGACGACGGGCGCTGGGTAGCCGACGGCGGTGAGACGGCCGGATGCGGTGTCGACGACAACCTCGTAGTAGCGGCGAACCCATGCCGGCTCTTCCTCGCCGGCCTGTTCCATGACGTCGCCGCCCACCATGACGGTCACGGTGGTGGCGTCGTCCGTGGGGGTGGTCTCCACGACGGCGAGGTTGCGGTACTCGAAGGGGATGTCGCCGAGTCCTGGGGGAGCGGTGGTGACGTAGGTCTCCAGCGCGGTGCTGTCCGTCTTGGTCGCGGACAGCCAGCTCCCCACGAACCCGATGGCGAACGACCCGGTGGCCTGCTGCAGCGGGGTGAGCTCGTTCGATTCGGCTGCAGCCGCGACAGGAGCGGAGCTCTGGCTGCGCGCAATCAACATGCCGAGAGCGACAGGCCCGCAGAGGATTGCGATGATGACGACCACGCCGGTGGCTCGCCGACCGAGGAGCGGGCCGTTTGTGAAGCCGGCGGACTCCACTGTCCCGTCGTCAACGGGTGGGGCGTCGGCCGCGGCGGAGGGCTTCTTCGCGAAGAGGTTCATGCTGCACCGTCCGAGGTGTGGGGGTTCTGGAGGTCGACGGGTCCAGTCGTCAGCCGCTGGTACGTGTTGACGGCCTGCTCGTACTGCGGCGACTGCAGGAACTCGAGGGTGCGTTGTTTCGTCGACGGGTCGAACAGTCGCTCGTGGAGATCGAGGGCGATGTCCTGGCCCTCGTCGAAGACCCCAAGCACTTCGGCTCCGTCACGCAGCTGCGCGAGGAGCTCCGGCCCTAGCCCGTCTTCGTGGCGGTCGCTCTGTGTTCCCATTTCGTCGCTTCTCCCCTGTCCTGGATCCCGGCGTGGACCCGCTCACCTATAAGGGGTGGGCAATAAAGGGCGAAGTCGACAAACTCGATCGATCTTTTTCAACTCGAACCGGATACACGCCAGAAACCGCGTGATTTCGCGGGAGCACGCACTCCAGACCGCGCCCGAATCACTCTCGCCAAGGCGGCGGATACACGCGGGGATACACACGCACTGAGGAACGTCGGAGCCGATCAGCTTCACGCACCCCTTGGGAGTTTCGATGTCCTCCGCCGTTCACACCGCCTCGCTCATGACCCGTCTCAACCACGACTGGGAGCACACGCAGGCCCCTCGCGAGTACCTCTTCGGCACTCTCGGCATCCGCGGATGCGGTGACCTCCTCGACGAGATCCGCCAGCTGCACCGGCTCGCTTCCAACAGGCGGGTCTCCTCAGATGAGCGAGAGAAGGCAGCAGTCCAGGAGGACGCCACTCTCTACGAGCTCATCACCCTCGCGCGGGGTGGAGATCGTCAGGCCGAACGTGTTCTCGTCCAGCTCCTCATCCCCGCCGCGCAGCGCATGGCGCACCGCGTCACGCGACTCGGTGACTTCGACCGCGCCGATCGTGTCGGCTACGCCATCGGCGCCGCATGGGAATCGATCCGCAGCTTCAAGCTCCACCTGCGTCGCCGCATCCACGCCAACCTGACCATGGGCATGCTCAGCATCCTCGCTCCGGAGAAGACCCAGAACGAGAAGCTGATCCACGACTGCACCGCCCCGGTCTCCGACGCCGTGCTCGAGGAAGAAGCCGGCGAGTGGCAGCATCCCAAGGCGCCGGTCGAGGTCCAGCTCGCTCAGCTCTTCACCTGGGCGATCGACACCGGTGTTCTGCAGCGCGACGAAGTGGCCCTGCTCTCCCGTTCCGCTCTCGGAGACGAGACCGCAGCGGAGATCGCTGACTCGCTCGGCCTCACCCGCGCATGCCTCCGCAAGCGCGTCGACCGGATCCGCGCACGCCTCAGTGCAGCTGCACGCGAGCAGTTCTGAGGGGCCTCTACTCGCCGTCAGAGAACGACTGCGACAACACCGTCAGGTGATCCGCGAGAACTGAGGGATTCACACTCCAGACCAGGCGGTTGAACCCCGCTCGGGCTCCGGCCCGGGTGGGGTCTTTCTGTTGTACGAGGATCCCGGCAGCGATGAGTGCTTCGGTGTGCGGGGCCAACGTGGCCCGACTGACCTTGAGCTCGGTCATCAGATCCTGTGCAGTGACCGGACCGCGCGCGGCTGCGCGGATGATCCCCACCCGTACAGAGGACAGGCCAAGTGCGCGCTGAACGTCAGCGATCGCCAACCCGTTCCTCTCAGACATGCCCCAATTGTGACATCCACGTAACGACCCGCGGCAAACACGTCAAGATCTGCGGCCACGGACGTCTCTGTCACTAGGGGCGGTTACCCTGATTACGGCATCAGGAAGGTGACTTATTCACCATTAGGCTTTCGAAAAGTCCGAAAGCCTGTATTCTTGAGACAACCACCGGGGGGTGGCTCCACAGCCAGGTTGAAGTTGTCGACTTCTCCCGTCGGAACCCACCCCTTGTAGGTAGAGGCCCACGGAAGGAAGACACGTGACGATCACGGAAGCGCAAGTCCCTGACACCGCGAAAGCTGCGCGCGGATCGAAGAGCAAGCCCAAGAAGGATGAAGCTGGCGTTGCTCCCGTTCGTACGCGGCGCCCTCCGATCTGGGGGTTCGCGGCCGCGGCCCTTCTGATCCTCAGCGTGATCGTCAGCGTGGTGATCTACACGAACGCCAGCAACGCCACACAGGTGTTCGTCGCGTCCGGGGACATCAAGCGAGGCTCTGTCATCGAACAGAGCGACCTCACCACTCTCTCGATCGCCGCGGGGCAGACCACTGCCGCTGTTCCCGTCTCCCAGGTCGACGAACTTCTCGGGACCATCGCCTCGGTCGACATTCCTGCCGGCGGACTGGTCACGAAGGACTCCACGACAAGCGCACTGGCCGTCCCTGACGGCAAGGCGTTGGTCGGAATGGTGCTGCAGCCCGGTCGCCTCCCATCCCAGCAGCTCGTCGCGGGGGACGAGGTGTTCCTCGTCCCGGTCCCTGCACAGGGTTCTATCGGCCCGATCGAAGTTGCTCAGGACAAGGCCATCGCGGCGACTATCTCTCAGGTGACCGTGGTTCCGAACACCAACGACGTCATCGTGGACGTCTATGTCCCCGCCCAGGTAGCCCCGACCGTGACCGCTCAGGCAGCTGCAGCGACCCTCGCCATCTACCTGGTCCCTGGAGGTAAGTGATGGCCGTCATCGCTCTTGCCAGTCTCGCGGGCTCGCCAGGCGTCACCACCGCCGCCGCCGCGCTGGCAGTGCACTGGCGTCGACCCGTCGTGCTTATCGAGGCGGACACCAGCGCAGCCTCAACGATGATGGCCGGGTTCTTCCGTGCCAACCTGCGCACCTCAGAAGGCGGCATCGAGAAGCTCGCCTACGCTCTCACGCGCGAGGTGCTCGAGCCCGAGGACATCCTCAACCCGGAGCTTGCCCTCGCGATCGCAGTGCACTCCCTCCCCCCGATTCCGTCGATGCCGATCCCATCGATCCCGGCGCAGCATCAGATGTGGGTCGTGCCCGGCTTCGTCAACCTCGGAGTCGTGGACGGCGTCCGCAGCCTGTGGACGAAACTGCCGCGCCTCTTCGCCGCGCTGGGCGAGGGGGGGATCGATGTCATCCTCGATCTCGGGCGCCTCCAGATCGACGATCCTCGCCTCCCGCTTCTCGACGCCGCAGACAAGGTGCTGATCTGCGCGTCCGCCTCGTCGATCGACCTCAACCGTGCATACCGCCGTCTCGCGCTGCCGGATCTCTCTCAGCGAGTGCGATCGATGTCGGGGGAGCGGTACTGGTCGCTGCTGACCGCTCCTGTTGCGACAGAACTGCCCGCCAGCGCATTCACAGACCACATCCTTCCGGTGGTCGCGACGCTCCCGCATGACCCCGAAGGCGCCGCCGTCTTCTCGCACGGCCGACCCGACAACAAGCCCACCCGGAACCGCTACCGCGGTGCCGTGCGCAGGGCGGCACAAGACCTAAGCGTGATGATCGAACCGACCGAGAACAGGAACGTCAGCTGATGCCCGATATCCCCGACGTCCAGATCACGACGCAGCCGTTCTTCGACGACATGCTCGGTGCTGCGGCTGCCGCCCCGCCCGCGGCGAATGACCGCGTCCGCGGAAACAGCCACCTGTTCAGTGCCGCCACCGGACAGCCCTCCCTGCATCTCGTCGGGGAGAACGAGTCCCCTGCGGCTGCCCCCGTGGTCGCCGATCCGACGGAATCGCTCAGGAACCGTCGCCGGCGTCCAGACCGCATCACCCCGGCTGGCTACCTCAACGTCGACTGGGACATCGTTCAGATGCTCACTAAGCAGCTCGAGGTGGACACCGAGTCGCAGGAACGAACCCGAGCGGACTTCGACGTCGTCGACGCATCGGCAGATCCGGAGACGGACGCCGAAGAGCGAACGATGGAAGAGATCGATCGGGTGATCGAACGGCACGTTGTCAGCATCGCTCAGCAGAGGGGGACCGACTTCGAGTGGTCTCCCCTGGAGAAGGCGCACTACGCGCAGGCGATCTTCGACCAGGCGCACCGGTACGGGCGTCTGCAGCAGTATCTTCGTGAGCCCGACGTCGAAGACATCTCCATCGTGGGACACGACAACGTCGTGGTCTGGAAGACCAACGGCCTCTGCGAACGCCGCCCCCCGATCGCGACGAACGACGATGAGCTGCAGCAGCTCATCGCTGACATCGCGTCATACCGCGGCCGCAGTTTCGCTCGCCCCGGCGGGAAGCTCAGCCTCGACATCGGTGGTGGGCGTGTCTCAGCGACGGGCCGCGGAATCACATCGGTCACCAACATGACAGTCCGTAAGCACGGCCTCGTCGACGTCGAGCTGGCGGATATGGTCAAGCGCGGCACGATCAACCTCGAGATGGCCGAATTCCTCACCGCCGCGTCAAACGCGAACCTTTGCGTCCTCGTTGCCGGATTCCCCGGAGCGGGCAAGACCACCTTCGTCCGAGCGATGCTGGCGAACATCCCTCCTCACGAGAAGATCAGCACCATCGAGACCGAGCGTGAGCTCTACCTCAACAAGCTGCCGCACCGGCACTGGCAGACCCAGGATCTGCAGTACGTTCCTCCGCAGTCCGCCGGCGCTGACAGCGAGGCGGGGACCAGCCTGCAGGAATGCCTCGACATGGCCCTTCGAGCGAAGTCTGAACGCATCGTGTTCGCCGAGATCCTCAACGATGAAGCCACCGTGGCGATGAAGGCGATGAAGGCCGGTAAGGGGTCCATGTCGACCATTCACGCGGTGAGTGCCGATGACGCGATCCATCGCTTCGCCGATGTCCTGATGAGTCAGCTCGGGCTCTCCGACGACACCGTGCCTCTTCGTCAGATCATGCGATCGATCCACCTCATCATCTACATCGACTTCGTCGAGAAGGCAGATGGGACGCGAGATCGCATCGTGACTGAGATCACCGAGGTGCGCGGCAATGACCGGCACGAGCCGATGGCAGCCCGTCTGTTCTACTTCGACCCTGACCTTCGCAGGTACACACAGCCTGAGAAACCCAGCGAGCAGCTCGACGCGCGTCTCCGGCGTGTGGGTTACGACTACACCGATCACTGGGCGAACTCATGAGTCTCCTCGCTGGGGTCGCCGGTGGCGGAGTCGCCCTCGGAATTCTGATGCTGATCATGTACTTCCGGCCCGGTCCGGAGAAGACAGTACGTCCGAACCGTGGCGCTCTGACACGACGGTGGCAACGAATCGACGCCTCCACAAAGCGCCGATTCGTGATCGGCCTGGTTATCGGCCTCGTCGTCGCTTTCGTGACCAGCTTCCCCGCCATGGTGCTCATCATCCCGATCGCTGTCGTCGGTCTCCCTGCCCTCCTCGGTAAGCCTTCGACGAAGGAGCGTGAGCTCCTCACCGGGTTGGAGATGTGGGCACGTTCGCTGGCCGGGACTTCCGACACCGGCGTCTTCACCCTGAAAGAGGTCATCGGCATCACTCGTGGGAGCGTGCCGGAGGTGCTGCAGAAGCCCGTCGATCGTCTCTACGCGCGGATGAGCACCACCTGGTCGACCACGGACGCTCTGTACGCCTTCGGAGACGAACTCGGCAACTCATACGCCGACGAGGTCGTGCTCTCCCTGATTCAGGCTGCGGAGTTCAATGCCGGTGGTCTCTCCACGGCACTCAATGGCATCGCCGACAGTCTCAGCGTCACAGCCAAGAACAGAATCGACACCGAGGTGGAGCGCGAAAAGCCCCGTGACACGCTGAAAATCATGACGGGCATCGTTGCCATCGTGCTTGTGCTGCTCGTCCTCGCCTCGGGCACCGACATGCTCTCGTTCTACCGGACACCCATCGGCACGATCGTGCTGGGCGTCGTCGTCGCGATCTTCATTGGATTGCTCGCTTGGGCCAAGGCCATGAATCGCCACGTCGAGGAACCCCGCATCCTCGCACCACGAGAAGGAGCGGAAGCATGAACCTGACGCTCAACGCCGTCCTCCCGGGCCTGCTCGTCGGGGGAGTGCTCGCAGGCCTGGTCCTGGTCTACGCGCCCCGGTCTGTTCGTGCGGGCGATGCGCTCAACCGTCTCGGAGAAGCGGCGATCACCGTTCCTGTCACGGCAGCACCCCTGTCCTCCTGGGACAGGGCAGGTAGCTGGCTCGCGCAGCATCTCCCCAACGTGAAGTTCATCGGGCCGCCTCTGCGGGATCTTGATCTCCTCGATATCCCCGTCTCGCGGTTCTATGCACGAAAGCTCCAGGGCGCACTCTTCGGTTTCGCGATCCCCGCGATCCTCTCGGCGCTGTTGGGGCTGATCACCGGGCAACCGTCCCTCGTCCCGCTGATTCTCAGCCCCGTCCTCGCCTTCGTGATGTGGATCTCGGTGGACTCGCAGATCGCTGCACGCGCGACGGCAGCGCGCCGCGAGTTCACACGGTTCGTCGGCGTCTACCTGCAGATGGTGGCGGTCGCGCTCCTGGGTAACACCACAGCGGACTCCGCGCTCTCCAGTGCCGCGTCGCTCTCCGATACCTGGGTGTTCCGTCGCATCCGTCGGGAGTACGCCGCGGCTGACCTGACCCGCACATCGAAGTGGGATGCGATCGAACGGTTGGGTACGCAGCTGGAGATCCCGTCACTGGTGGAGCTCGGCCGCACGATGCGCCTATCCGAAGCCCGAGTATCGCTCCGGGACCAGCTCATCGCGTCCGCCAACAAGCTGCGGACGGATGTCTCGGCCGCGGACACGAAAGCAGCGGAGAAGGTCACACGGGCCGCCACCGTTCCAGTGTTTCTCACGCTGTTCCCCATCGTCTTGCTTGCGACGCTGCCCTCGGCGTTCGCTCTCTTCAATCTCTGATCCGTCCGTTTAACTGAAAGGAAACACCATGAATGACATCCCCGCATGGGCCGTCTGGATCGTCGTCGGAGTCGCAGCTGCGATCGCTCTCGGCGCGGCCATCAACGCCTGGCTGATCCCGTACGTCCAGAGCATCCTTCCCTGATGAAGACCATGGGAGCCCGGTGGCAGCGTGGCCTTGAACGCGTGCGTTCACGGCTGCGAGGTGACGAGGGATGGGCCGGAACCGTGCTCATGTACCTCGGCGTCCTCTTCATGCTGTTCACCGGGTTCCAGGTCGCGTTCTGGTTCAACGGCTACACCGTCAGCCAGGGAGCCGCGCAAGCCGGGTACACCGTTGCGCGCTCGTACGAGTCGACCGCGGAGGCCGGCAAGGCATCCGCGATGCAGTTCCTCGAACGTCTCGATGGCGCCGTAACCAACCCCACCGTGACAGTGAACCGCACCCCCGACCAGGTGAGCATCACCGTCACCGGGACCATCGCTGTCATCCTGCCCGGCCTCGAGGGCGTGCTACCCCAGGTGAGCTACACGCTCACCGGACCCGTGGAGAGGTGGGTGCCGGCACCATGAAATTCATCCGCAGGATCATCCGCAACGAAGACGGTGGCGCCGAAGACCTCCCGGGCTACACGCTCCTCACCCTCATCGCCATCGGCTGCATCGGCATCATCGCCCTCTTCGGTCGCTTCACCATGGCTGACAACACCGTCCAAGCAGCTGCATACGCCGCCGCGCGCGACGCCTCGCTCTCACGCGCTGGAGACGCGGTTCCTCACGCCATCTCCGCCGCCCAACTCGCACTCCGCGACAACGTCAACTGCGCCAGCCTGAACGTAACCATCTCCGGCAACGGCCTCACCACGGGGCTGGGCGAGGCCGGGACGGTCTCCGCGACCGTCGTGTGCACGATCACCGCGAGTGAGCTCGTCTTCCCCGGGTGGAACGGGATCCAGACGACCTTCACCGTCACCAAGACCGCATTCAGTCCCGTCGATCCCTACAGGGAGAGGTGAGCCATGAAATTCCTACCCATGTATGCCGTAGGCCTCCTGATTCTTCTCGGGCTCTGCACTGGCCTCGTCGTCGACGGCGGGGGCCAAGTCCAGACGCTCCAGCAGGCCATGACCATTGCCCAATCGGCCGCCCGAGCGGGCACCAACGCCGCCACCGGCAGCAGCGTCAACGGCGACGCATTCGATCTCTCCTCCCAGATGGCAGCGACAGCAGCACAGAACTACCTCGCCGCTGCGGACGTCGGCGGCAGGGTCGTCGTGGCGGGGGATACCGTCACGGTCACCGTCGAGATGGCGTACACGCCTCGTATCCTCGGAAGCTACGGGCTTCCACCCATCCCCGTTGAAGCAACCGGCTCCGCCCGACTGATCGGAAACTGAGAATCATGAATCGCCGCACAGCAACCGCCATTGCCGGAGTCCTCGCCGTCACCGCGATGATGCTCACGGCATGCACGCCCACCGCAGAGCCGACGCCGACCAAGAAGCCCACGGCGAGCGCAACGCCCACGCCTGAGCCGACTGGAGCTCCGACGCAGGCTCCTGTCGCCGCGCCGAAGGACGAGTCTGAGGCCGTCGCGGCAGCGAACACCGCATACGTGGCCTTCCAACAGGCTCAGTTCGACTTCATGGCTGACCCGGAGCTGGGTCCGGACTACCTCGAGAACTTCGTGTGGCCAGGAACCCGCATGGCGACGATCATGCAGGACACCTACAACAACAAGGTCGAGAAGAAGACCTCCGTTGAGGGGGAGCCTTCGACGTGGCAGCCCAACCAGGCGCTGTCGTACGTTGCCCCGCTCACTAACCAGAGCAATGGAGAGGTCGACCCGCTGGGAGCGGTGAACCTCTTCGGTTGCAGCGACAACACCGGCACAACCTTCCTGGTGGATGGTGTCGAGAACACGGATATTCCGAAGGGCAGCTTTCCTTACCAGGTTGAGCTGCTCTACAGCCCTGAGTACCAGGGATGGTTCGTCTCGAACTCGACTGAGATGACGGGGATGGAAGGGGCTCCGCTGTGTTGAAGACATGGCTGCGCCGTAGCGCAGCAGTACTGGTGAGCTTCGCCGCTGTGATCGCGGTTTCCGTTTCGTTCTCGGTTCCCGCTGCAGCGGCGAACAACTGCCACACCAACTCGCAGGGCCAGGTTGTGTGTGATGTTGAGGTGGAGGTTCCGGGGAACCCTGGAGGGGGAACCCCTGGAACTGGCCCGGCGGACTTTACGCCGGGGCCGACGACATGCACGTACACGCCGAAGGACGGTGAGCCTCGGGAGGTTCCCTGCTCGTCGAATGGTGGCTGGTGGGCGAATGACCTGCAGTGCTACTGGACGCTCGACGACCCGCAGCGGCCCGCTCCTCCGGGGCGAGACGCCAGTGTGGGCGCGTGGTACTCCTGCCTCACGATCGATCCGCCGGACTGCGGTGGGCGGCTTTGCTACGGCACCAGTGTGTGGCGTGAGACGCCCCCGCCCGGCGTGAATCGGTACACGCCGGCGCAGGCCGCTGGGATGCTGGCGCGCACGTTCGTGCTCAAGCCCATCGACATCGGGATGGCTCCCGAGTTGAAGGTTCACAGCGATGACCCTGCAGGGACGGCGCCCTACCGCCGCACCTGGGTCGGCATCCCGGTCTGGTTGTGGGTCGACCAGCCGACAGAGAGCACGTGGGGTCCGGTCACTCGTACCGCCACGTACGGCGGTGTGACTGTCACGGGCACTGCGAGCGTGCAGTCGCTCGGGTGGAGCTCTGGCGACGGTCAGGTGATCGGTTGTGGAGCGGGTACGCCGTTCAACGCCGCAGCGATGGCCAACCAGGCTGCGGTGGACTCGCCGACCTGTGGATTCCGGTATCAGAAGACCTCCGGGTCGGGTACGTTCACGCTCTCCGCCACGACAAACTGGTCCGTAGCCTGGACCGGTGGTGGGCAGTCCGGGAACATCGCGATGCCGACCACAACGGCGTCGACGACAGTGCGCGTGGGCGAGCTGCAGTCGGTGAACGTGTCGCAGGACGGCGATACATTCACCGGGTAACTCCGGAAAGGTTTTGACGATGAAGAAGCTCTTCGCAGGACTCGGCGCCTTGGTCGTCATGGGCGGCATCCTCATCGGGATCCCCGTCGCTTTGGTCATGCTCGCAGGGAACCCGTTCCCGACAGCTGAGCAGATCAACGCGATCATCTCGATGAGGCCCGACTACGGCAACGTCATCCTCTTCACCAAGATCCTCCCGCTGCTGTGCTGGGTGGTCTGGGCGGCGTTCGCTGGTCCGTTCTTCGTGGAGCTCGGCGCCGCGATCAGTGGCCGCCCGACCCGCAAGAAGACGGCAGCGTTCAGAGGCCAGCAGAAGCTGGCCGCGACGATGATCGCTGCCGTCGGTCTCATGTTCGCGGGTTCGACGGTGATGGCTGCAGCTCCTGCGCAGGCCAGCACGTCGGATGCTCCGGCAGCGTCCTCGAGCGCAGTCTCGATGGACGCCAACCAGCTGGGCGTGACCGTGGCTTCCCACATCGGTCAGACGATGACTGCGCCAGCTGAGGCACCGGTGCAGCAGGTTGTCGTCCACGACGTGGTCGAGGGCGACACCCTTTGGGATCTCGCTGAGACGTACTACGGCCAGGGCGATCGATTCGTGGAGATCTTCAACGCGAACCTTGCGCCTCAAGCGGACGGCTCGTCGTTGACTGACCCGGATCTGATTCTCCCCGGATGGAAGATGACCATCCCCGGCGTCTACTCGACGGCACCGGCCGTTGAGGCCCCTGTTGCACCCGCTCCCACCCCCTCACCCGACGAGTCTGCCGACTCTGTCGACCAGGCCCCTGTTGTCGACGACGTCGACGCCGGCGGCGGTGCGGGAGGCGCAGGGGGCGGCGGTGCCGGCACCGTCGAAACGCGAGAGCTTGGGCAGAGCGTCGACCGCCCTGCAGTCGAGGTCGCCCCCGACGCTGAGGCCTCCACGGAGATCGATGCGTCCATTCCGCTGATGACAGTGGGCGGTATCGCGGGACTTCTGGCCACGGGCCTTCTCGTCGCACTCGGAACCCGCCGACTCCGCCAGCGCCGTCGCCGCGCAGTGGGCGAGCGCATCGCGCTTCCCGAGCCCGCCGCCGCAGATCTCGAACTCGAGATGAACGTCGTGGAGAACCCCATCGCCGTCGAAGACGTCGACAACGCGCTCCGCACGCTGCAGGCGTGGGCCGAGGACAACGGTGAGCAGCTGCCCGAGCTGCTCGCTGTCCGCGTCGCCAACGACGAAGTGGCCCTGTACCTGGCCGCTCCCGCGCAGCTGCCGGCGCCTTTCGAATCTCAGTCCGATGATGGGATGGCATGGGTCGTGCGCCCCGGCATGGCGACAGCCCCGGAGCGCCCCACGGTGTCTCCGTACCCCGCTCTGGCGACCATCGGGACGGACGTCAACGGCGGATTCCTTCTGCTCGACCTCGAGCAGATCGGATCCCTGAACGTCGTTGGTGACCAGGAGACGGCACGAGGAGTGCTCAACGCTCTCGCTTGCGAGTTCGCGACGAATCCCTGGTCCGAACAGATCCACGTCACCCTGGTCGGCATGGAGGACAGCTTCGCCCGTGATCTCGACAGGATCCGGATCCACCAGGTCGAGGATGTGCCCGCGCTCGTCCGAAACCTGCGAGCAGACCTTGAGGATCGCCGCTCCGCCCTGGACTCCTATGGGGTCGGGGGAGTGCTGGAGGCGCGCACCCAGGCCACGGAGATGGAATCCTGGGCGCCCCACATCGTCATCCTCGCGAAGACCCCTGAGGGGCATCTGCGGGACGAGCTCGCGGAGCTGGTCGCACGGATGCCGCGACTGGGTATCGCGACCATCTCGAACGGGGATGCTCTGGTCGCGGGAGCAACGGTCGAGGTCACCTCACGCGACCAGGCCGAATACCGCAGCGGCGGCGCGATGCCACCGCTTCCCTTCCGCCCGCAGGTTCTCGCTGGTGAAGAACTCGAGCTGGTCCAGTCTCTGTTCGCCACGACCACCCTGGCGTCTCACCCGGCCGTCCTCGAGGAAGAACACCCGGCCCCGGCCGCGCCCGAACCTGTCGCGGCGGATCTCGCCGACGCCGATGGGGCCGACGAGATCCCGACCGTCGTGTCCACCGAGGACGCGGCGGAGCAGGCGACCGCACAGCACGAGACGCCCGAGGAGGCGCAGCCCCTCGAAGAGGCTGCTTCGGCTTCGATGAACGTTCCTGACTGGCCGGCGCCGTACATTCGGCTTCTCGGTCCCGTCGACGCGCTCAACATCGCTGACGCCGACGCCATGCCAGGCCGAGGAGTCGAGTTCCTCGCCTTCCTTCTGCTGCAGAACGGTGGCGCCCCGGGCGCGCTGGTGCAGAAGAACCTCTGGCCCGACAAGCTCGACCCGAAGAACAACAACGCCCGCCAGCTCGCCAAGCAGATCCGTCAGGCCCTCGGCCACGACCCGGACGGATACCCGCTGCTCCCCGAGGGCCGCAGCAACGCCGGCTTCACTGCCCACCCGATGATCCGCACCGACTGGCACGACTTCTGCGACCTCATCGGACCCGACCTCAAGACCACGAGCAACGAGAACCTGGTCCAGGCGATCAAGCTCGTCCGCGGCGAGCCCTTCGCAGGCACCTCCCGCCGCCGCGGCTGGTGGGGCTGGCGAGGACCGATCGAAGAAACCATGCTCGCTGCGATCATGGACGCCGCTGACGAGCTCGCGCACCGCGCACTGCAGGTCGGAGACCACACGCAGGCACGATTCGCTGCTCGCATCGCCCAGGCCACCGATCCGCTGAACGAGGCAGGCTGGCGGCTGGAGATCGAAGCCGCCATGAAGGCCGGCGACGTCGACGCGTTCAACCGCGTCGTCGACGAGATGATCGACCGCGTTGGTGAAGACGTCGAACTCGACGAGGCCACACAGCGGCTCATCGACGACGCCCACGCCCAGATGCCCGGCCTCAGCTGACATGACCACCACAGCGCGCGCCGCCCGCACGACGAGCACGGCCCTCAACGCCGCCCTCGCGGCGGCCGCGAGCGCCGTGCTCGTCCTCGCTGGGCCGCAGCTGGTTGGGTGGCAGGGATATTTGTGGGTGCTGCCGCTCCCCGTGGCCGCTGCAGCCGTGTACGGCGCTGTGGTCGACGCTCGTACGCGGCAGCTGCCCAACGCGCTCACCGGGCCGCTGGGAGCCGCTGGGGCGGTCCAGGTGGCCGGGAGCAGCCTCTACGTCGGTGTGGAGGCGGTGGGGCCACTGCTGGCCGCTGCGGCCGTGGTGTTCGTCGTGTACGTGCTGATGGCAGCTGCCGGATGGTGCGGGTTCGGTGATGCGAAGTTCGCCGGCGCCCTGGCGCTCTTCGTCGGCTTGTACGTCGGGTTGCTCGCGATCTACCTGATCCCGGTGGCGATCGTCTTCGGGAGCATCCACATGCTCGTGGCGAAGGCGATCAGTCGAGAGCCGGTAGCGCGCATTCCGCAGGGGCCTGCGATCGCGGCCGCGGCGCTCATCATCATGGCCCTCGGGTTGGCCCTCTTCGGCTGATACCCACGCTCGTCCCCCTGCTTTTTCGCGGGTTGACTTTTCTGGGCGCCCGTCGACGGGCCAGAGCGAAGTTCGGACCAGTTTGTCCACTTCGCGTCGTTCTTCCCACCCCTTGTAGGTAGAGGGGGATGTTCCCCCGCTGTCTTTGGGGGACGGAATGCAATTCGATCTGGGGCTATCAGCCAAGAAGGTACGCGTTGAGCGCGCCGAGATCCTGTGCGAGACGAGTGCGATCAACACGGTAGGTGACGATCCGACCACGTCTCTCTCCAGGGGCGTCCGACGCGTGCAGGTACTCGAGGCGTTCGAGCTCGTCGATCGCGGAGCGGACGGACTCACGAGTCAGACCGGTACCGGCAACGATCGCCGCCATCGCCGAGTCGGGTGCACCGAGAAGGTACTTGATCGCTTCGATGCGCGTCGTGGTGGCTATCGCCCGATGTGCGCGCTCAGCACCCTGCGGCATCTCCGGTGCAGCGGGCTTGAGCTTGGGCATCCCTCCATTGTGCCGTTCGCCCCATGCTTTCGCGTCGGTTTCCTCGCCCACAGCGGCCTCCTCGTCAGTGACTCGGTATATAAAGTACCAAGCTGCTTGACCGGGCTTCTGACTGATCTTCCGGAAAGTTGGAGGAGCTCGCGTAATAGAACTCGTTAAACCTCGTCCCTAAAGTACCTAGTACGCGTGTGACTCGGTTTGAGATCTATTGCCCCTGGTGCATCAACCAGGCGAGCCGAGTTGCACCCACGCCGCACACGACCCCCAGTCGAGTGCAGAAGGAGAAACCCTTGAACAACCACGAATCACGTCCTGGATCCGCGTTCGGCCTCGGCCGAGCGGTGGCGTGCATCGCAACCGTCGCAGCTCTCACCCTCGGCGCTGCCGTCCTCCCCGCGGCTGCGAACGCCACCACCGAAGCGCCCCCGCAGTCGGACGCCGGCACCCCTGAGACGTCCACGCCAGCTCCCGATTCTGGCGTGGCACCCGTGACGGAGACCCCCGACTCCGCCACGCCCCCGACCGCGGCACCCGAAGCCGTGGCCAAGGCCCTGGGCGGGATCTCGCTGTTCTTCGCCGCCCAGGGCCCCGGATACGGCACCTGGGACGACCGCGTGGGCTGGCAGGGCGGCTTCCTCGCCCCCGACGGCTCGATCGTCTATTGCATCGAGCCCGGCACCCCGAACCCCTCCGGCACCAGCACGGACGGCGGCTGGCAGGACGGCGTGGTCGTTCGGACCCCGATCGGCAACCGCACCCTCACCGCCAACGACCAGGCCCGCATCGGCCGGATCGTGTCCGAGTTTGGGCAGACCTGGGACAACCGGGAAGCCAGCGCCGTTTCCTTCGCTGTGAAGGCCGTCGCCTACGCGGACGCCATGTACGCCTCCCACAGCTACACCGGAGCGCACACCCTCCCCGGCTACGTGAACTGGGTGCTCTACAGCCAGGTCGGCAGCGCAGAAGCCCGCGCGATCGCTGATCGTGCACAGGCCATCCTGGACGCAACCGCCGGCACCACCGCAGGCCCGATCCTCGGCGCCGGCAGCGTCGACTTCGACGTCGACCCGGTGAACAACTACAACGGCACCGTCACCGTCTCCTCGGCCGGTGCACCCGCCGGCGCCGCCGTCACCATCACCCTCACCAACGGCATCTTCGAAGCCACCGGCACCCCCTCCCTCGCTGGCGCGAAGGTCGGCACCGCCTACAAGGTGCGCGGCGTCGCACCCGACGACGGCTCCGACTGGAAGATCAGCGGCAGCGCATCCATCAACTCCGGATGGGGCGGCAGCCTCCACGTCTGGAACACCGGCGACAAGCAGAAGACCGCAGGCCCCGGCCGCTCCGCATCCTGGACAGCCAACGGTGAAGACCCGCTGCTGCGCGCCCCGGACTTCCAGCCGCAAGCGACCTCGCTCGCTCCCCGGTTCGCCAAGCCCGGCGACGCCCTCTCTGACACCGCGACCTTCCAGATCGCCGCCGATGAGAACGGCCGCATCAACGAGTGGTTCCGCAACTCCAAGGGCGAGTATGCGCCCACCGACTGGACTGTGAAGGCCTACAAGGTCGCCAAGGCACCTGAGAAGCCCACCGACGAGCTCCCGGCCGACGCCGAGCTCATCGCCGAGACCACCGTCTCCACCGGCACCGAAGGCCCGGGCGCAAAGCGCACCGCGACCTTCGGCGACGCCGTCATGCCCGCCGACGGCAGCCCCGTCGTCTACGTGTGGGAGTTCGACGCCTCCGCCCAGGGCACGCGCACCCCGCTGTTCCCCGAGGGCTACCTCTGGACCGACCTGTTCGGCCTCTACGAGGAGACCACGTTCGGCGTCGACGTCACCACCAAGGCGCAGGTCGGCACGAAGAAGGGCAGCACCAGCTACGACACCGCGATCGTCACCGGCGTGCTCCCCAACGAGGGCCTCGAGCTCACGTTCGAGAAGTACGTCATCCCCACCAAGCAGGACGAAACCGGCAAGTGGGTACCGGACGCCCCCGAAGGCACCGAGCCCGGAGACCTTACCTGGGTCTGCGAGAACCCGGCAGTCGAGCCCACCGCTGCCCGCGCCGGATCCGGCAACAGCAATCTGGTCGCGGACAACCTCGACGAGCCGATTCACATCACCACGGCAGGCGAGTACAAGTCGCCCGAGTTCCCGGCTGACCAGTACGGCACCGAGCTGTGGGTCGAGCAGCTGGCAACCGTCCCCGACGAGAACGGCAACCAGGAGATCGTCGACCGCGGCGAGTGCGGCGAGCCGACCGAGACCACGCACGTCGTCGACGTCAAGACGCAGGCATTCAGCGACTCCGGCGCCGGCACCTCTAAGCGCGGCGACCAGCTGTGGGACACCGCCGAAGTGATGGGCTCCGTCCCCGAGGGTGCCACTGTCACCTTCCGCGCCTACCAGGTGCCCACCGGCAGCGAGCTCATCTGCACCGAGAAGACGCTCGTCTGGACGTCCCAGCCCGTCGCCCTCGCTGCGGGCCTCTACAAGAGTGACCCGCAGAAGGTCGACAGCGGCAAGTTCACCCCCGCCCAGAAGCCGGTCGGCATGACCACGACGTTCGTCGAGACCACGAACACCGAAGACGGCGGCCAGCTCAGCACCGGCGAGTGCGGAGAGCCGTCCGAGACCCTCACCACCCCTGCAGCACCGAACCTCGCCCAGACCGGCGGTGACGGCCTGAACATGCCGCTCCTCGCCGGTGCCGGCGGCCTCCTCCTCGGAGGCCTCGCACTCACCCTCACGCGGCTGATCCGTCGTCGTGCCACCGCCGCCGTCACCGAGACCGCGGCCGAGTAACAAGCCGGGGGTGGTCTGGGTTCTCCAGGCCCGGACCACCCCCATAACCTGGAGACAACATGGAGAACACCCCCGCCGGTCCCCTCGTCGAGAACCCCGACGACCCCACGACCGAGCAGCCCACAGCCCCGGAAACGCCTGCCGACGCCGCACAGCCGCGGCCCCCGCGCTACGCCAATTGGATCGCGCTCGCAATCCTCGTGATTGCCGTGGCATCCGTCGGCACCTACCTGATCGTTCAGACAGTCCAGCACTCCCAAGCCGTCGACGAATTCAACACCACCGTCGCGGCCCGCGCCGACGCCTACAAGGCGCAGGACAAAGCCATCGAGCAGCTTCACGCCGCGCAGGATGCCGCGGCCTCGGAGTACCCGCAGCTGCTCGCGATCGCGAACACCCTCACGGACAGCACCGTCGCTGATCCCGCCACCCGAGCCGACCTTCTCGCCATGGCCGGAGATCTCGTCGACGCCGCCCAGCTCTCCGTCGACGACGCCGGTGTGATCCTCGAAGAGCAGCCCTACACCTTCAAGGCGATCGTCCCCGATGCTGACCTCCCCGTGAAGGGGCTCAAGCCCGCCAGCGACACGGCGCAGCTGCAGGCTCAGACCGCGGAGCTCCAGTCCGATCAGAAGTCGATCGAGTCCTACACGCGGTTCGTCACCACCCTCGAGGAGAACATCGAGACCGCTGCGGCTGCAGCCGCAGAGAGCACCACCACCGCACTCACCTCCGCAGCTGAGAAGGGCGCCACCCTCGTCTGGGAGAAGGCCCCCGCCGAGACTGCAGCCGTCGCCGCGGCCGCGGCCGCCCTCACCGCCGATGGTGTCGCCGAGCTGCCGCTCGAGGAACGCGCCGCCCTGGTCCAGGCCTACATCACGGCCGTCAACGCCGCCGGAGCCGCCCACCAGGCTGTCCTGGACCAGGAGGCGGCCGAGGCCGCCCGCCAGGCAGCAGAACAACAGCAGAACGGGACGCGCAGCAACAACACCGGCTCGCGCAACAACGGCAACTGGAACCCCGGCGGCGGGAAGAGCCCCGGAGGAGGCACGAACCCCGGCGGGGGCACCAATCCGGGAGGAGGCACCAATCCGGGAGGAGGCACAGGCCCCGGGTCGAACTGGCAGCCCCTCAAGGTGAACGTCACCGGCAGCACCTGCTCCGGCTCCGGATCGAAGGTGACCTACGGATCCACGCTGAACATCCCCGGCACCAACCTCGACACGTACAGCACCTACGAGATCGCCGGCTACGGGTGGGGTGCCACCTGGACCTGCTCGTACTGGTAAGCCGCCCTTCCAGGTGCAGAAGAGCCCCGCCGATTCTCCGGAGTCGGCGGGGCTCTTCCGCGTCTCGACCACCAATTTGTCGACTTTCCCGCCGTTCACCCACCCCTTGTAAGTGAGGGGGAGTTGCGAAACCTTCGCCCAGAAGTTACATTCGGGAATATAACTTAGTTATATTAGGGAAGATTGCAGGGAAGGACGATGCGAGATGCGAAACGAGATCTGCCCCGATGACCACAAGCACGGCGAGACCCCCACGTGCTATCGCGCCCACAAGTGCTCCTGCGTCCCGTGCTGCGAGGCAAACACAGAGCGCGGCCGCGCACGCCAAGCCCTCCTGGAGCAGGGTCTTCCCACCTCCAGCAAGGTGCCCGTCCGCCCCGTGCAGGAGCACATCATCGACCTGCTGGTCGCTGGCATCCCTCGCGCGACGATCGCTGCGATGGCCCGCGTCACCACCGAGACCCTCTTCGACATCGAATCCGCGTCTCCCACTCACAAGATCTACCCGGCCACGGCAAACAAGATCCTCGCCGTCGACGCCGATCTCGACTTCGTCCCCGGCCACCTCTTCGTCACCGCCCGCGGCGTCCAGCGCCGCATCCGCGCTCTCGCAGCACGGGGGTGGAGCTTCGAGGAGATCGCCCGCCGGCTGGAGTGGTCGGATAGGCGACGCGAGAACATCTACAAGGTCGAGCGGGTACGGGCCTGGGTCCATCAGACACTCTCTGCGCTCTACGAGGAGATCTGGAACGCCGAACCGCCCGCAACCACCCTCGCCGAATGCGCCGTCCGCGACCGCACCATCCGGCGAGCGCGGCAGATGGGGTGGGCGCCGCCGATGGCGTGGGATGACATCGACGCGGATGAGGCGCCTGACGCCGTTGAGGCGGATCCGGATCTGATCGACGAGGTTGCCGTTGAGCTCGCGCTGCGCGGCCACCGTGTGCCCCTGTCTGAGGCTGAGCGGCAGGTTGTGATCGAGAAGGGCACCGAGCTGGGTATGTCGGCTGAGGAGCTCGCGGAGCGAGTTCACCGCTGCAGTCGTACGGTGCAGCGCTTGCGTCAGCCGAAGGAGGCTGCGGCGTGAGCAAGACGTTGGATGTGCTCGAGGCGGCCGCGCACGGCACGCCGGCGGGATTCGTCGACGGCTGCAAGAGCCGTGGGGGATGCCCGAACTATCGCGATCGCGAGGTGCTGACGTGCTTCCTCGCCCACCGTGCGTACGCGCACTACTACCTGCTGCGTGAGCAGGGCCCTGAGGTGCCAATCACCCGCGCCATGCTGCGGCAGGCGAAGAGGAGAAGCTGATGGTCAAGAACAATGTGATGCCGCTCGGGTTGGTCGGCTCGGGCAAGGGGGCTTTGGTCAAGCAGATCATCGCTGACCGGCTGAATGATGCACCGACCATCGAGATCGATCCGTCGTCGGCCGATCAGTACGGAGACCTGGCGCGGCGATTGTCTGCCACTTGCGGCACCGTGATCACGGTCGGGTGGAGTGCTTTGCAGTTCCAGATCACCGCAGTCCGCGAGGACGGCGCCCCGTTGACCGATCGCATGCAGGAGGCCTTCCAGCGCCTTCTGCGTGACGAATCCGACCGCAGCCTCCCCTTGGGGCTGTGATGACTTCCATCGCCGTAGAAAGCTCGCTGACGTTCGTGTATGAAACTCTGATTGACCTCGCTTCCAACGCTGATCGCCAGGCGGCGCGTGCCGCACAGCTCGACGACACTCGGGCGAGCTCGGCGCTGTTCGTTCTCGCTGATGAGCTGCGGGTGATGGCCACCGTGGTGAAGGAGGCTGATCCCGACCCTGCGGCGTTCGATCTCCTCGACGCGGGACGTGTGCAGGTCGCTACTGCGGCTCTCCGGTTCGATGCTGCGGAGCGGGGTGCCGCTGATGAGGCGTAGGACGGGCTCGGCGATCACTGCTGCGGCTGGACTGGTCGCCGTCGCGATCGTCGCATTCGCGAACCTGGCCCAGGACGCCACCGTGGTGGAGCGACAGGTGCTGGTCCCCGCGGCTACTTCCGAAGCACCTGGAGCGGTTGCCCCGGAATCGCCCGCGCCCGCAGCGCCGATCAGAACGGACACGGGCGACGCTCTCGCACAGCTGGAGCAGCTGACGATCGCTGAACCGTTCTCAACGAAGAAGTACGTGCGCGACTACTTCGGGCAGCGATGGGCGGACGTGGATCGCAACGGCTGCGACACCCGCAACGACATCCTTGCGCGAGATCTCACCGACATCACGTTCAAGCCAGGCACCCACGACTGCGTCGTATTGAGCGGCGTGCTCTACGACCGGTACACCGAGGAGACCGTCCAGTTTGTCCGCGTCAGCCAGGGCTACCAGCCAGCGCAAGCCGACCACGTGGTCTCTCTTTACGTGGGCTGGATCTCTGGTGCTGAGGGGTGGACGCCCGAGAAGCGAGAGCAGTTCGCGAACGATCCTCTGAACCTGCAGATCACGACCGCGAATCAGCAGAAGGGCGAGTTCACGCCGAGCAGATGGATGCCAACCAGCGCGACTGCCGCATGCGAGTTCTCGGCGCGGTACGTGATGGTTCTCTACGCCTACGACCTCACCATCGCCGCCGTTGATGCTGCAGCGCTGCGGTCCACCCTCACCAGCTGCAGCGCCTGACCGCTAGAGATTCGGAGACGATCATGACCACCGACGACGTTCGCACCGAGACGCTCTCGGCCGCAGAGATCTCGCCGGCGTGCTCGGCTGCGGCGTGCGTCGACTGCCCCGCATCGGACCTGTTCGGAAAACCGTGCAGCCACAGCTGTCACACCGCGGCCGGGCCTGAGATGTTCACGATCCCCGATACCGGATTCACGCCGATCGACGCCTGGGCGCTCAAGTGCGATGGCTGCGGCCAGCTCGTTCGTGCCTTCGCGGAGTTCGAGAGCTCTGGCGACGAGGGCCTGGAGCAGTTCCGAGTCATGCTCGGCGCCCTCGGCTGGACCCGCCCACCGTTCAGCCACGAGGACTACTGCCCGACGTGCACACAGCAAGAAGCGGCCCACACCACGCGTGAGCCGCGCGACGCATGGGAAGACGCCCATGCTCACGCGGTCAGCGCCGGTGTGGCAGACCCCGATCAGTTCGCGAACGACTACACGAGCATGCTCGAGGACTCCCAGTACGAAAACCGATACCCCGACGTGCCGCTGCCGACGCCCGCCGAGTTCATCTGGCCTTGACCAACCGATCGAGGCACCCGAAAGGAGCAGTCCGATGTCCACGATGGAACACACTTCTACCGCCACTGACCTCACCGTCACCGGTGTTGTCAGCACCGCCCCGGTTCTCACCAGGTCGCTGCCCGAACGCATCTCCCACGTATCGTTCCACATCGAGACGCCGGAAGAGCCCGGCGTCAACGTCCACGCCGACGGCAACCTCGCAGAGCTCGCTCAGCTCACCGTTCACCGCCACGACCGAATCAGCGTCGTCGTGAAGCGCATCTATCGGACCAGCCCCAACCAGATCACCCCCGACGTCGACGCCGAAGCATTCGTTCTTGAAACCGGCCAGCGATCAACGCCGACCCTGACTCCGGCGCAAGCCAGAAACCGATGACGTGGTTGCCAACTCCTATCACCCGACCGCCCGCATGATTCGACGGCTCTTCTTCGCACACGGGTTTCGGGAGCCGTTTCCAGCGGAAGAACTCCGCCGCGGGGGCTTCTACTTCCTCCGCGATCACGCAGATGGACGCCTGCAATCGGCTTTCGTCTTCACCTGGTCGAACTTTCGCTCAGCAGCAGAGAAAGGGAATCTCCCGTGCAGACTCTGGATCCGTGCCGATATGGACGCTCCCCGTCCTGACAGCATCGCGATCGAACGCGCAAACAACGCCGTAGGTACATTCATCGCTTTCCGCAAGGGCGAGTGGGAAGACGTCTGCGCGCGATTTGAACAAGATGTCCTCCCCGCATTCGAAGCCAGCGCAGCGGGCGAAGAAGCCCTGCAGCCGGAGTACCTCGCCGCTCAGGAACAGAACCGATGAGCACGCTCGCGCTCGCTGGCCTCGAAGCGCCGCCGGCACCGACCAGGCCGAAGGAGACCGAGCGCACGATGCTGGACCGTCTCCGCGTGCGCTACGGCAGGACATACATGAACGGTCCATACACCGGCCGGCAATTCGTGATCGCCGAGAAAGTCGCGACAAGCCCGGGCGGCTCCCATAGCTCGGCCCGGATCGCCGACGCGCTGGTACTCGACACATGGGGCTGCCCCCACGCCGAGCTCACCGAGACGGAACGCGGGCGTCGGAACTGGCTCGAGCGTTACTCGATCCATGGTTTCGAGGTCAAGGTGTCGCGCTCGGACTGGCTGAGCGAACTCGCCGACCCTGCCAAGGCAGAGGCCTGGGTGCAGCACTGCCACTACTTCTGGCTGGTGGTCAGCGATCGATCCATCGTGCGCGACGACCTCCCCGATGGGTGGGGGCTCCTCATCCCGCATGGCCGGAGCCTCCGCGCCGTCGCCAAGCCCCGTCGACGTGATCCCCTCCCGCTGACTCTCGCCGCCACGATCTCCGTTGCCCGGGCAGTGCAGAGAACTGAGGTCGCAATGGCCAATACGGCCCTGGCAAGTCAGACCGATACGTAACACCGCGTGCTCGCGAGAACGCCCCAGAACAGTAGCCGGAAGTCGGAAGAGCAGGAGTACGAACAATGAGCATCAACACCGAGACAGTCGATATCACGGACGTCGCGATCGGCGATCGGATCCGATTCACCCCCGACTCTCGCCCTCGGGCGTGGTGGACGGTCATCGATCGGAACCCCGAGCACATCGTGGCCGTCCGCCAAGCGCCATTCGAACCCAAGGGCACGCTCGAGTACACCGTGACCGGCCACATGAATGGGCAGCGCAACGGCGCAGGTCCGGGCCTCGTTCGCTCGTCCCTCAACACGCTCGGCGGTGGATGGGATCTCAGCAACCGGGATGGGGGCGCCGGGCCTGAGGGGATCCTCGCAGCACTGGAGTCCGGCAAATACGAGTTGTCGATGAGACGCGTCGTGGACGTGCAGACCATCGAGCGAAACGTTCGAGCGACCGCCCGCGGCGTCCTCAGCTCCGAGGGAGCGAAGGCCTGATGCTCGCCATACCGATGATGGGGCGCCTCGCCGACGCCTCCGAGATCACCGCAGTCGTCGACTACTGCGGTGCCGGCGGCGAGTCCCAGGGCCTCGTCGAAGCCGGCATCACGGTCGTCCAGGCGGCGAACCACGACGAGAAGGCCATCGAGACGCACTCCGCGAACCACGCCGGTACCGATCACCTCCTCACCGACTTGCTCGTGCAGGATCCGCGACGTCGGCCGCGCGCACACATCTACCAGGCCTCGCCGGAGTGCAAGTGGCACTCGCCTGCTGGAGGCCGGAAGAAGCACAGCTACCGCGAGATGCTCGATCTCTTCGACGAGTACGTGCCGGATGCTGCAGGGGAGCGGTCGCGCGCCACGATGATGACCGTGCTCGGTATGGCGGAAGCAAAGCGCTACCCGATCGTGATCGTCGAGAACGTCGTCGAGGTCGCCCAGTGGGAGATGTTCGAGGTCTGGCTCGCTGGGTTCGCATCCCTCGGCTACGAGCACCAGATCCTGTCTGTGTCGGCTGCGCACATCTGGTCGGAGAAGAACGCACCGGCGCCGCAATGGCGCGATCGCATCTACTTCGTGTTCTACCTGACTGGGATCCCGTTCCCCGACATATCGCCCCGCCCTTACGGGTACTGCTCGGACTGCGCAGCGGATGTGCGCCTGGTGCAGTCCTGGAAGAAGCCAGGCCGAACGATCGGCAAGTATCGCGCCCAGTACGTCTACGCCTGCCCGATCCCCGGCCACCCCACCGTCGAGCCGTACGTGCTGCCCGCCCTCGACGCCCTCGACCTCACCGACCTGGGCACCCGCATCGGCGACCGCACCCGCCCGCTCGCGGCGGCGACCATGCGCCGGATCCGCGTCGGCGCCCTGATGTTCAACGGCGAGCCTGAGATCGTCAGCCACCAGGGCCACACATGGGACTCAGCGAAGCCGACGCACAAGCGCCATGGCGACCCGAACGGCTACCACCGCGTCTGGCCGGCGAGCGATCCTCTGATGTCGCGCACCTCCGGGCCTGGCGATGCGATCGTGCATCCGTACGTCACCACGGTGAACCACGGCGGCGACGACGGCCGCACCTTCGACCCCGCAGCTGCGCCGATGCCCCGATCGACGAAACTCGGTGAAGCGATCGTCACGCCGTACATGGTGCAGCGCCGCGACTACAACGGCCCGGATGCTTCCCGGGTGACCGGTATCGACGCTCCCATGCCGACCCGCACAGCGAGCGATCGCGGCATCCACGGCCTCGTCACCCCCGGCACGTTCATTTCGCACCAGTACGGTGCCGTGAAGGGCTCCGAGCACCGCAACAGCGACCCGAACCTGATGCCCCTCGGCACGATCACCGCTGGTGGCGGTCACCACAACCTCGTCACCCCACCGATCGGCATCACCCTCCGCAACAACTCCCACCCCTACGCGGCCGACGCGGCACCGGCGCCGACGATGACCGCGGGTGGCAACCACCACGGGATCGCCTCCCTCGAGGGAGCGTTCCTCTCCAAGCACCACGGGGGCCTGGACTACAAGGCCATCGGGCACATGAACAAGCCGCTCACCGAGCCGGCACCCACGGTCGTATCGAAGGCGAACGTCTCTCTCGTCACCCCGACCAAGCGCCCGCGCATCGAAGCGACCATGGAACAGATCGACGCCGTCGACGTCAACGACTACCGCTTCCGGATGCTGCAGTGGCGCGAGCACGCCAACGCGCAGCGCTTCCCCCGCAACTACGTCTTCAAGGGCAACGGCTCCGTCAACACCTTGCACGCCGGCAACGCGGTCGCAGCGAACGTCGCCTGCTACCTCGGCTACATGTGCCGCATCGCCCTCGGCGACCTCACCATCGCGGATGCCGGATACGAATGGCTGGAGCTCGCCGCGTGACCGGATACCGGGTCGTCGCGCTCACGTGCGACCGCCGCCCAGGCGGCGAGCTCTGCCCCACGAAGCTCGTGACCACCCGTTCCACGATGGAGGCCGCCCGAGAAGACGCTTCCCTGGCCGGGTGGATCTCGCAGGCCTCACCTATCGGGGTAGCCGACTACTGCCCAGAGCACGTACCCACCAGCCGGTAGAGCTCCGCCGTCGCGGCCTGATCGGCGAGCCCGGGCATGCGTGTCTGCGCCGTCAGGGATCATGGTCGCAACAACGGAGGGGGTCCGCGATGGATGTCGCACGGGACGACGCAGGCGATCTGTTCACCATCGAGATGATCCGTGATGAAGCTTCGCCACCTCCTCTGTGGTGCCCGGGGGAGCTGCCTGCCGGTGACGAATGCGGTGCGAAGGTCCAGATCAAGGCGCTCCACAGCAAGGTGATGTCCGCCCACTTCGCCGCCCATCACGAGCCAGGCTGCGACAGCGCATCGGGCCATAGCGATGATCAACCCGGCGACGCCGGCCACCAGGTCGACCAGGGGCTCAGGCCAGTGCGGTGGAAGATGCGCCTCCCCGATGACGGTGCGTCCCAAGGCCCTGACGGACGGCATCGCCCCGACGACAAGAAGCCCGGGAACAAGACCCGTCGCCGCCGTGCTGACGCCTCACGCGGATTCGAGGACACCGCTGATGACCGCTTGTTCTCCACGCTCCTGATGAACATCCTCGCCAAGAAGATCCCCGCGAACCTGGAGATCGTCATCGGCACCATCGCACCCCAGGCCGCCGCCGACCTCATCGTGGAAGCTGCCGACGCCGACGAAACCACTTACAAAGATCGATCGATCATCCTCTGGGGGCAGGTGAAAGAGGTGCGCACCACCGGCTACGGGAGTCTCCTCCTCAAGCTCCGTCGCGCCGCAGATGACGTCGCCATCCTCGTTGACAAGACGAACATGTACCGCCTCGGAATCGACGACTCGACGAACCTCACAGGCCGACACGTGATCGCGTTCGGCAAGTACGTCGTCTCAGACACCTCAGGCAGAGCGCACCTTCGAGTTGAGAACAGCGCACTCGCCTTCAACCCGCGCCTGCGTCGACCCAAAAAGAAGGGGGCGTAGCCGTTGCTCGACCACGCCCCCACGCCTTCGACCCGTTACCGACGCTGGCGCCGCTTCCCCCAGAACGATCGCACCGCCATAGTGATCGCCTCATCCTTGGTCAGCCGGTCGCCACGCTCCGCAGCTTCGTTGCGCGCCGTATCGATCAGCTCGATGACATCCGGAGGAAGCCGGTAGGACGCGGGCACCTTGTTGACCCGCTGCACGTTGTACGGGCCGCGCTTCTTCCCAGTGCGGGGAGTGGTCGGCTCCGCGGGGGCGGGAGCGGGGGCCGCAGACGTCGCAGGGGTGTCGACGGGGTCGACGTCCTGGTCGGCGGCGGGTCGGGGCGCGCGCTTGAGGGTCGTCGGCCGTTCTGACTTGGAGTCCTTCGCGGCCCCGCTGTTCTTAGTCGCCATGTGCCTGCCCTCCTTTCACGGTCGTCGTCATGAGTTCGTTCCTCGGCCACCGCGGCGCCGGGTGGCGCGTTTCGCGGCAGCTGCTTCGCGCTCCGCCTTGAGCTTGCGCTCGGCGGGGGTGAGCGTGCGGGGCAGGCGAGAGCGGCCACGGGACTGGTTGCGGTCGTACGCCTCGGTCTTGGGCATCTGGGTGACGTTCAGCGTGACGCCGGTGATCGGAACCTCCGACACATCGAGGTTGACGTAGCGCAGCTCGGACTCCCGGGCCAGCCAGCCGAGGGTGTCGCCTCCGGCCTCGTTGACGCGCTTGAGCATCGTGGAGGCGTTGTAGGTGTTGACCTCCATCTGGCGGCCGTTCGCGAACGTCACACGAGCGGTGATCTGCTTCTGCTTGTCCTTCGCCTGGCCCTTCGCAGCGTTGCGGATCATCTGCACCAGGTCGACGTTTGCCTGAGCGCGTCCCTTCGCCGTTCGGCCCTTCGGGATCTTCGCGTCGATCTGACGCCCACCCTCGGCCATGTACGTCGTCGAGATCTGCATGCGGCCACCCTGACGATCCTCGGTGTAGCGGCCGCCCGGATCCTCGGGAATCACCGTCTTCGACTCGGCGCCGGCCTTGGTGCGCACCGGCATCAGAGATCCGTCCTTGAGGCGGCGACGCGGCGGCACCTTCGTCACACGTCCTGTCGATGCGAGCTCCTCGAGGGTGTCGCGATACAGCGCACCGCTCGTCTCACCGTTGAGGATCTTCCGCACCATACGCGGGGACCGGTGAAGCTCGGCCGCGATCTCCGACGTCGTCACGCCGCGGCCGCGGAGGAAGCGGACGAGATCCTGGGCGTTCTGCTGATCGGCCATCACGCCACCCCCTCAGGGGTGATCGCCGCGGCGGTGCCAGCGCGCTCTGCGCGGCTCTGCAGAGCTGCACGCTGCCGTCGCGTCTCCGGGGTCGTGTACGAGCCGTTGAGGTAGCCCTGCAGGCGCAGACGCCCCGTCTTCCCGTCGTCGCCGCCACCGTTCTCTACCGGCAGCGACCAGGTCGGCAGCGTCGTCGTGAACAACGCGTCACCCTGGATCCCGATCAGCGTCGACGGATCAACGTTGAGGGCGCCAGAGGTGCCATTGCCGAGCGCGCTGGGGCCGTAGAGGACGCGAGCGCGAGCGCGCCCCCAGACCTGAGCTGCAAGCTCCGGGTGGTAGAAGCTCTCGGTGCGCGAGTTGCGGGAGCTGGGCACGCGGTAGACGAACAGCTTCCCCTGGCGGACCATGCCGCGCTGGTACTCCGCCGGCACATCGAAAGCGCTCGTGGCGACGCGTGTTTCGTCGCGGCCACCGGAGGCGAACGCGCCGATCGAGTGGAGCACGATGGCGCGCAGCGCCGACATGATCGCCTTGCGCAGCGCCGGGTGCAGATCCGGGTGCTGCTGCACCCGCTCGCGGGCACGCGTCATCCGCTCCGTGAAGGTGTCCAGGGGGCGTGCTTTCGTGAAGAGAACAGCCTCGTGGGGGACGATCTGCCAGCCCTGGGAAAGAGCGACGTGGATCTCTGACCCGTCAGCCCATGTGTCTGCAGTCGCACCGGGGCGGTTGGGGTACACCCAGCCCTTGTCGAGATCCTGGTGCTTCACCCCGAGCAGCCCGACATGGTTCCAGTCCTGGGGGACCGTGAAGCGCACATGGAAGCGAGCCCGCGCGTAGGGATCCTGCTCGAGCAGCTCGTACGCCGCTGCACGGTTCAGACGACTGGCGGGGCCGATCCCGAGCTCGCGGCCGACGCCGGCGTACATGAAGCGGCCGTCAACGTAGGTGAACTCGGTGATCTTCTTGGTCTGGGAGGGATCGATCAGCGGGACGCAGTCCTCGTAGTCGGAGAAGTCCGCTCCGGCAACCAGGTGGTCGTAGTGGTGCTGTCCGCTGGTCGCGTGGATCTCGTCTGCGATATCGGGATCCACGGGCACCGGGTTGATGTTGCGGGGGAGCGAGAGCGCCCACAGGTTCGCCCCTGTGGCCGCAGGGCTGTTGAACAGCCGTGCGCGCTCGTCTGCAGCTCGCAGAATCGCCGCCGTGGCGTCCCACGCCTGACGCGCCTGCGAGGGCGTCAGAGAGCTGTCTCCGAACCACTCCTCAGCGGTGCGAACCTCGATTTTGAAGCCGGTCGTTTCATGCTCGAACCGGCCGGTGGGTGGGCCGTTGTTGATCCAATGCGAGCCGGGCTTCCACCGCGGCGTCTGCACGTACAGCCAGTGCCGGATCCCCGGGGCCGGCTCCGGGCGCTTGCCCGTGAGCATGATGCGGTTCGCACCGTATCCGGCGGCGGTGTCCAGGAGATCCGTGAGGTTCGGGCTCTTGCGGCGATCGCCGATGACCGGCTTGACGGGCGTGCCGTCCTGGGTGACGCCCTGCCCCGACGTCTGGTCGACCCAGATCGTCGGGATGGCCTTGGGGGTCCACGGCTTCGGTCGGTAGTCGATGTTCATGTCGATCATGCCGTGGTCTCCTTCCAGTTCGTCACAGAAGTTATATTAGGGAAGATTGCATGAAAAATGCAAGCACTTTTCGCGGAAGAGGGGATCATCCGACGCCGAGCTACGAAGCAATCGCCGTGGCCGTGCGCAGCCGGTAGCTGGTCAGAGCTTTCGACACACCGCGCTCGGTCATCTGCAGCAGCAGCGCCACTTCGCGCTGGGTGAGGTTGGCCTCACGCGCTTGTGCGATCACCTGGTCGCGGTGCTCGCGCAGCTTCTCGATGCGCGCAAACTCCTCGGCGATATGACGCAGTTCCTCACGGATCTCATCGGGATTCTTGGCAGCCATGGGAACGAGGTTACGGAACTGAGTTCCTACCGCGTGTAGTCGCCCGGCGTGTCGGAACTCGCCCCTCTCGTCACCCCGCCTAGTTATATTCGTAAAGACCAACCCGCGAGGAGACCGATGAGCGCCGGCAAGCCCCACGACGACACCGCACTCACCAGTGCGCAGATCGCTGAGCTCATGGACGTCGGCATCAGCTACGTCTACAAGCTCCGCTCCACCGACGACGCCTTCCCCGCACCCGTCGGCTACGTCAAGAACTCGCCGCTCTACTCGGAGACCGCCATCCTCGAGTACATGAAGGCGAGATCGAATCGCGCCCCCTCGGCTCGCGGCCGCCGCCCGCGCACCCTCGTCGACGACGCTGGAGCCGGCACGTTCGCCGAGCGCCTCCGCTCGAGCATCCTGGCCGGCGACGGCAAGCCCGAGATCGACACGCAACGAGCGCTCACGGAGAAGCTCGGACTGAACAGCGTCACCTTCGGCAACCGCATGCGCGGCCGCAATCGCTGGAAAGGCACCGAGCTCACGATGATCTCCGAACTGCTCAGAATCGACACCTCGGACGCCAATGACGCCGTCGACGAAGCGCGCGCTCGCCGCTGACCGATTGACATTCGCGGCATGAGGGTGGCTGCTTTTCTGCGGAGTTGCTCTCACACCTATAAGGGGTGGTCGCATTGGCGCGGAGTCGACATATTGGTCGGACGCGTCGATATGGTGTGCAGATGGCTCGAAGGATTATTCACCAGCTCGTCGACGACCTGGATGGGACCGAACTCGGCGATGGCGAGGGCGAGAGCATTCGGTTTGGTCTCGACGGAAAGTCGTACGAGATCGACCTCAGCGCGGAGCATGCTCAGCAGCTGAGAGATGCGGTCGCTCCGTTCATAGACGCAGCGCGGAAGCAGGGCGGCTCGGCCGCTGCTCCTCGAAGAGGCGCACGCAGAGACGTGGATGCGATCCGAGTGTGGGCGAGGGCGAACGGACACACGGTGTCCGATCGTGGTCGGATTCCCCTCGAGGTCGAGAGAGCGTACGCAACGCGATAGCAAGCCCCCGCCCCGAGCGGCTGTTAGGCCTCCAGAACGGCCCAGGTGGCCGCTCAGGGGTGATTCCGTGCCGCCGGCCAGGATCGCCGGGGCGAGGGGTGAGCGTTAGACGACGCTCAGAATGCCGACGACGATGTTCGCGATGATGAGGGCCAGAATGACGACAACGAGCGCCGTCATAGCCCGCAGGAGCAACTTGGACCGGCGGCGTTGTTCGGGCGTAAGTTCAAGGGTCTCGCCGGTAGCGACGCGATGGTTCACGATCTGCAGACTCGTGCGGGAGACCAGCCCAGCCAGGACCATCAGGATGGCTCCGAGGGTGAAGGCTCCGGCCAGCAGGTAGCTGCCCTCGATGGCTCGTCCGACCGCTGAGAGCACGAAGGTGACCCCCAGGGCGATGATGCTGATGAGGATCGCGACAGAGCCCCGGCGCTGCACTGCGGTGGAGGGCGAGCGCATCCACCCGGCCAGGATCGCGATGAACGCCGGAATCGCCGACACGAGCACCGCGACTATGAAGATGTTCTGGGAGATGCCGGCGTTTGCCATCGGTTGTTCCTCTCGTCAGCTGTGATCGTACGGGGGGCAGGGGGCGAGGGTGTCGCCGTCAGACGCTGGCGATCATCAGATGCCAGGAATAGGCGGCTCGGACAAGGCCCGTATCGCTCGCCGGTACAGGAATGGACGTAGCAGCGGATAGATCCTCGCCCATTCTGCATGGTCAAACGCGGGGTATGCCGCGCCGAGCGAATTCATGCGCCAGACCCGAGAACACCGGTAGATCCTGCCGTGCTCACAGCGCCTGATGTCACCGACCCGATCGGTCCCGGGGTGCTCTGACTGAACGTTGCGGCACTCTTCGGTGCACGCGGATCTGCGCCAGACCTTTCCGATGTTTGGCCGCGTGATGCCAGAGGCAGCCGCTCGGTCAATCGGCTTGTCGTGAGTCATGAAGGCTCCTTTGGGTCTGGCTCGGATGCTCGGTGGCGTCTTCCCCGGAGATGATCTCAGCAGCTCCCGACACTCCACCACTACCTGCGGCGAGCGCGTCGATGTGGTCGAGGAGTTGTTGCCAGGTGTGGATGGGGCGGATTCGTCCTGCGATGGTGATGACGGCCCAGGGGGTGGGGGTGTGGAGTTCGTAGCGGCGTTGGCCGTAGACGGTCACTTCGATTCCGCGGCTTGTCCAGGTGGTCGTGTTGCCGGGGATGGTGGCGGCGAGCGCTTCGAGGAGGTCGGCGATGCGGGGGTCGGCGGGGGGTGGGGTCACGCTGGTTCTTCTCGTGTGGGGTGGCTGAGGATGCGGGCTTGGACGAAGGGGAGCATGGCTGCCCTCTGGGGGGCGGTGAAGCGGGCGAAGTGGGTGGCGAGAGTGTCGAGGGCCTGTTCGAAGGTATCGGGGATGTCTCGCAGCGCGTTGTGGGCGCGTTGGGCGGCGTAGGCGGCTTGTGCGTCGGCGAGGTCGTCGAGTCGCCAGGTTTCGATGTCTGCGGGGTGGGGCCATGAGTCGACGACGCGGGGTGCGTTGGGGCCGTTCATGAGGATCTTGGTGGGGTCGTCGCCGGGCTGGCGGATTTCGAGGATGGCGCCGATGGGGACGCCGGCTTGGTAGGGCTGGAATGCGCCCTTGGCGGCTCCGAGGGTGTTGCTGTCGTCGAGCTCGCGGTACCAGTAGGCGATCTTCTGTCCGGTGAGGAGTCGTCGGCCGATGTAGACCACGCGGGATGAGCTGATGGTCATGGCTGGTCCTTTCACTGGTTGGTGCCCGGGGGCCTGGGGGGATCCGCCAGGCCCCCGGGTTGCTTACGCGGAGAGGGGTTCGGGGGAGTGGGCGGCGGCGGGGCAGCCGAGGGCGTTCGCGCGCTGGGTGAGCCAGTAGGCGATGAGGGCGGGGTCGGCGGTGGCGGGGATGCCGGAGTCTTCGGAGATCTCGCCGTCGGCGGTCTCGATCCACCAGGTGGCGCGCAGCACGTGGGGGTTGATGCCTGCCCGGTCGGGGGCGGTGTCGGGGGTGCGGGTGCCCAGGAGGATCTGGAGGGTGAAGAGTCCGCCCATCTCGGCCTCCACCTCGACGGGGAAGGGGAGGAGGGCGGCGACCGCGGTGACGTGGTTGTCGATGCGCTCGATCTCCAGGGCGTGCGCGGCGCGCTCTGCGCTCTCGGCGCTGGCGAAGCCCTGGTACTCCAGCGCGCTGGCGAGGTTGTCGCCGGTGTGGGTGGTGGCGAGTTCGTTGAGGAACTGGGCGGATTCGGTGGGGTTCGCTCCCTTGTGGACGCGGGTGGCGATGAGCTGGTCGGCCTGCGGGGTGGTAGTCATGACGACATCCGATCTTTGTTGTGAACCTGACATTTACAGAATAGATCGGAGCTGACTGGGAACGCAAGACCCTACTTTCGTTCTTGATTGACTCAGGCTTACGAAATCGTTAGCCTGGCTGGCAGCAGTAGACACCAGGCTCCACACGAGAGGTTGACACCATGGGACTGTTCTCACGCAAGAAGGTGGCGAAGCGCCTAGACCTGACGCCGGCGCGTGTCTCCCAGATGGCAACCAGCGGCGCACTCATCGCCCCGATCGAGGATGAGGACGGCACCGAGCGTGGATGGCCCGGGACCTACGTCGAGGAAGTCGCAGCCCGTCGACAGGGACGACAGACCTCCCGCAGCATCTACGGTTACTCGACGCAGGCGACACCGTTCGCCCGAGTCAACGACGCAGTGATCGAGGACCGCGGGCAGCGGGCCTTCGTGCAGCTGCTCCAGGTCGACTCCGGTCTCGTCGGACTCATCACCCAGCTGCGCAGCACGATCGAGCGGGATGGGCCGTACCTGAACAGCATCGGCGACCGCGTCTCATCGTTCAGCTCCTTCGGTACGGATCTGCTGCCCTTCATCCACGAGGCGGCACGGGTTCTGGGCGTCGACGAGTACAGCGTCGCCTGGGTGCGACTCGAGGATCTCCAGGCGAGTGAAGTAGTCGTGATCACTGAGCCGATCCACCGCGACCCGTCAGCCTGGTACCCGACCTCCGCTCGAGAAGGCCAGGAGGAAGACGGTCAGCAGGAACCCATTCCCTGGTCGACGCTGCACGCCAAGCTCGGCGCCCCCGTCCCCGTGCTCGATGTCCCCACGGTTGAGGCGGTCGACTCCTGGCACCGAGCGGGACGCACGCACTCCACCGTTGTCGTCGACGTCGATGACAACTACAACCGGGCCACCGCCGCATCGCTCCTTGCCCACCTGGCATCCCGCTCCGACACGTACACAGGCAGCGGCTATGTGACGACAACGGCCGCTCTCAAACTGGCGACCACTCGCCTCAACAAGATCATCAGTTGGGACGCATCCGGCGCGGACTATCACGCCTACCTCCCAAACACCGCGGCAGATCATGTCGCCGCGATCGCCACCACACAGCACCCAGCGTTCGACCAACTTCGTGCAGAGATCACGCCGGCACTCCTCGACGAGGCGACCGCGCCCCGCGCCGACCGCCAAGAAGCTGCCGACGTGCTCGGCCGCTTGCACTATGCCGTCTACGGCCCGTACGGCGAGATACCAACGCCCGCCCTCGCCCATGCGCTGGAACGTGCCTTGGACGTGATGATTCACCGATTCAACGACGAACTCATCACGGAATCGTACGGCGACAGCGTGATCCGCCCCGTGTTCTACGAGCTCCGCACCTTCGAACGCGGGGACTGGGCGACCTCCTGGAACGAGTATCTGGATGCTCTGGAACTAGCCCCGCACCACCGCTCACCCGACGCCAGGCTCCTCGAGTCGAAGGAACATGAACACTCCTCCTCGGAGCAGCACGACCAGAAGCCACTGACCCTCATCGACAGCGACGGCAACTACGTGCTTACTCAGCATCTCCGCGGCTATCAGGAACGGCGCTTCACGCGGGTCACAATCGCCGTGCCGGTCGCACCTCTGACAGACCGCCCCCTGGACCACCTGAAAGAGTTCGACGAGCTGATCGTCGAGTCCGACACGCAAGACGGCCCCATCATGCTCAGCATCAACGGCAAGCTGCACCTGATGCCCTTCGGCACAGCGCACCCCGGCGGATTCACACACGGCTACTGGGGGCACGGACCGTCGAACCTCTCCGCAGCCATCACCGCATTCCTCGAATGGGCCAACGGCACCCCGATGACCCCCGCAGGCACCGATCGCATCCGAGGAATCGTCGTCGGCGCAGACCAGGATCGTCAGTTGCGGATCAGCCGAGGCCAACTCTTCAAACCCGGAATGTTCGAAGCAGAATGAGCCGCCCGCCCCGCGTCCCCGGATACCTCGACGCCCGCCCGATCCGCGACGGGCTACGCACATCCGTATGGACCGTCCGCGGCTATCGACATGGGGCCGCCAAGAACACCGCCCCGGCAGGCGATCGCATCCTGAGCGGTGGCCTACTCGTCGGATCGATCATCTTCTTCCCACTCCTCCTGATCACGATGCCGCTCCTCATCGGAGCGCGACCGAAAACCAGGTACTACATGAGCGCGGATCGCAACGCGGCGATCGCCGTCACCGCCGGGCGCACGGTCTGGCATGTCGCCGATCACAGCACAGCGCGACCGGGGACCAAAAGTGGGCGAGCGCTACGCCGAGACCTGGCACCACACCTGGTCGTCCTGCTCGACGCCGCGGACGCCGAGCTGCGAGCGGTCGCGGTCAACGAGAAGATGGCCGAGCAGTATGAGGACGATCTTCCCGGCCTTCGCCGCACCGGAGAGACCGGATGGCCGCGGGGACTCAAGATGGCTCGCCCCCGCAAGTCAGATCTCTAGTCACAGCCTCGCTGTCCCCCAAACGGAGGACATGCCGCCGGACCCATCGACTCTGCGGCGAGCGCGTTGTCGGTCAGTAGTCGCGAACGGGTGTCGTCGCGAGGCGGAACGTGGCCGGTGGGTTGTGGGGCACTCCTGCTGGGGTGATGAACAGGTAGAAGAATTGGGTGGTGAGTCGCTGCGGTCCTCGGCCTGATCCGGTTGTCGAGAGGGCGCCGCCGGCGTAGACGTGCTCGCTCCAGTCGGGTCCGAGGATCGCGCGGATCCAGGCGACGGCTTCCTCGAGGTTGACGGTGAGCCGGGAGCGCAGCTGGCGATGATGCGAGGCCACGGAGAAGGTCAGCAGAGAACCGCTGAGCTGGTCGTCCTCGAGCATCACGGCCTGCTCGACGACGTCGGCAACGATCGTGAACTGCGCGTGCCGATCGGTCAAGGACTTCACTGGCCCGAACCGCTGCAGCGTCTGGCTCTCCCCGGAGAGGATCATCGCGAGTCCGTCCTCGGCAGCGATCGTGGTTGTGGAGTCGGCCGCGTCGGTGAAGAGGTATCGACGAAACGCGCGGATCTCCGCGTGGTGCTTGCGAATGAGCGGGCGCAGATCGACCATCCACGCACCCTACAATCCAGCGCCGACAGCGTGGGGGCCACCTTCTGACCTACCGCCTGTCTCACCGTTCACGCGGAGGCGGTCGCGATACGCTCACCCCGAAGAGAGGCGTGTGATGGCTCCGACGATGTCCTACGAGTACTACCCGTGTGAAGACGAGCGGTATCTGAACGGGTTACACATCCAGAAGGCGTTCCGGGATATCTACGATGTCTGGACCATCATGGTGGACCCCGAGGTGAGCGCTGCTGACTGCGAAGAGATTGAGGACGAGGACGAGCGCGCGGATCTCGCTGACCTCAAGGTCGACGCCGGCGGCTGGTTCATGGTCACCCCCACGATCCGCTGCTCACTCGAAGCGATTCTCCGGAAAGGGTGGCGGATCCAGCTGCAGCGGAAAGCGATCAGCTCCGGCAAACTCGCCGTCATCCAGTCCACGACGTACTGGGGCCCCTGGCGGTTCGACCAGGCTGACGCCTACGGACCATCCCTCACTGCCGCGCACACCATCCTGCAGTTCCTCAACGCGGTGCATGCCGGCACATATCGCCTCTGGCGTTCCGAGGATGCTGGTGCTCGCGGGCTGTTCCCCGGCCTCCCCACAGGACAGGCACTCCTCAAGTTGGACGAAGCCAGAGCCACCGCCGCAACCGCGTGGGTCAAGATCGCCGAAACGTGGGCTGAATACCTTGAGGTGTGGCCCATCGGATCTCAGTGGGAAGAACTGGCGACCTACTTCACCTCACACCCCGATCATCCCTCCAAGCGCACGTTCCTCGAGCTGCGAGAATCTGCCCAGAACGAGGAGCAACCGGACACCCTCGAATGGGGTGAGAGCAGGTAGATTCCACTCGGTCCACCATCTGCGGCGAGCGCAGGGGCTTGGATCACTTTTGCTTGGTGCGGGGGATGCCCTTGCCCTTGTTGATCTGCTTGATGCGCGCTCGCCGCAGGCTCCCTGTGGGGTCGTATAGCTCTTTGAGGGCGTGCTCGAGAAGCTCGGCACCTTCGAGTACCTCGGCGATGGTGAGGGTGGCTTCGTGGGATCCGCTGTTGCCTATCCACTTGACGGCTTCGAGGGTGTCGGCGATGTCCGCGTTTGCGGGATCCGCTGCGCGGTAGAGCTCGATGCGATCGTGGGCGCTCAGTCGACGCCGTTTCTTCTTCCTGGTGATCTCTGTGCGCCTTACGCGCTTGCTGGTGAGGAGTTCTTCGATGGCCTGGCGGAGCTGGTTGGCTGCGGCGTTGGGGTTGATCCAGAGCAGCTCGGACGCGGCGTGGATCGCGGCAGTGACCTTCTCGGGGGTCTTCGCGGGTGGGGTGAAGATCGGCAGGGCCGGGGAAACGTATCGGACACGGATGAAGTCCGTCCATCGCGTTCCATTGGTGAGGGTGTCGACGTCGACGTCGTATGACCAGTCGCCGCTGATGAGGACGGCGCGCCCGCACTCGGGGTCGCTACACCGGAATGTTCCTGAGCAGGTGCCGGTGAGTTCGCCCGTGCCAGCCATGCCCGCGGTGATGTGCGCGAGTAGTTGTTCTGACGCGGGGTCGTGGAGCTTCATGAGATCGCCGGCTGGCCTGATGATTCCCTCCCCGCAGTCGGGGCAGGGGATGGGAGGCCAGCTCGCGTGGAGAACCCAACCGGCGAGCTTCAAGAGACGGTTCGACACGATCTGAGAGTAGAGCAGCGATAGCTGCCCTCCTCTCACAAGGGGGCCAGGGAGTCCCCCTGGCCCCCTTGTCTCACGCCGTTTCGAGTAGCTCGATCACATCCTGCGCGCTGGTGATCAGAGTGGCGTCGAACTCGCGGATCAGCCGGTGGCACCCACTTGACGTCGTCGAGCTCAGCGGACCAGGTGCCGAGCCCAGGGGGCGTCCCAGAGCCACGGCTTGGGCCGCCGTGCTGATGGATCCCGACCGGAACCCTGCTTCCGTCACAACGGTCACCCGCGCGAGAGCCGCGAGGATCCTTCCCCGAGCTTGGAACCGCCAGCGCGTCGGCGCGGCATCCATGGGGACTTCGGAGATTACGGCGCCGTGTTCGGCTATCCGGGTGATCAGCGCCGAGTGTCCGGCCGGGTAGAGGCGTGCGACCCCGCCCGCCATCGCGGCGATGGTGGGGATCCCCGCGGCGAGCGCGGCGCGGTGTGCGGCTCCGTCGATCCCGTAGGCCGCGCCGCTGAGGATCGTGACCTGGTGTGCGGCCAGGTCAGAGACGATCTCGCTCGTAATGGATTCTCCATACGCCGTGCTGGCCCTGGCCCCGACGACGGCGATCGGCCGCGGGTTGGTGAGGAGGGAGGCGTCGCCACGGACGTACAGGGCGACGGGGCGCTGGGTGCCGAGGTCGGCCAGTGCGGGGATCGTGTCGGGATCGATCAGGGTCGCGCCCGCTCGCTCGAGGGAGGCGAGGTTCTCGGCGATCGTTGACGAGCTGATGCGGGGTGCCCACTGGGCGGCGGAGGCGGTGGCGGTGCGCTCGTCGACTCCGGCGTCCTGGAGGGCGGCGCGGAGGCCGTTGCCGGTGATCGCGTCGTATGCGGCAACCGGGCCGAGGGCGTCGATCAGTGTTCCCGCGACGGTGTCGCCCGGTTCGATGATCGTGCTGATGGCCGCGCGGGCGTGGAGGACGTCTGTCTGGGGGAGTGTGCTCGTGTTCATCGGAGATCCTTACTTCTTAGTTGTGAACCTGACATTTACAACCTACGAGGGGCCACCGACATTCGGATCGCCGCTCAGCGCACCCGTCCGCCCGCCGGTGAATCGCGCCCCTCTCCGGTCTGCCGTGGCGTGCAATTTGTCGACCTCGGGCCCTTCTGCCCACCCCTTGTAGGTGAGGGGGTCCACACCGGGCCATCCGAGCCGAGAGGAGGCCGCTGTGGCCGATGAACTGACCCTGACGAGACGCATCGAGCGATACGAGAACTTTCATCAGTCGAAGCGCGCCAAGGCTGTTGAGCACGAGGAGCTGTACTACCTCATCGATCACCAGATCGGTCGTGTCGAAGCGCAGTTCTTCGACACGGAGCACATGCTTCCCTACGCCGTCGCGGGGCTTCCCTGGCCGATGCGGAGGCATGACGCACGCAGTTTCGTTCTCGTCCGTCTACTGCTGACTGTGCTCGTCGGCTGGTGTGTCGGTGTGCTGTGCTACCCGGGAGGCGTGATGCTGGCCCTGGTCGTCGGCGGCGTCTCGGCAGGGGCGTTCTATCTCCTCGCCACCCATGGGCCGAAGCTGCTCCCGCCCGAGGATCTGGAGAAGCGAATCCAGCTCGTCAACAAGTTCACCGAAATGCAGCTCGCGGTGGCCGCCGACGACGAACGCGTCGCGGAGGCGCGTCGCGCTAAGCGGCTCCACGAAGCCGACGCGGCGAAGCTGCCAGCCGTGGAAGTGCGCCGGGGTACCGAGACTGATCGGTCGACGCGGTGAGCATCGAAGCCGTGCACTCAGAGCGAGAGGCAAAGCCCAGCCGTGCAACTCGGTGGTTGATGGTGGCGATCTATGTCATGGCTGCAGCGACGGCGGTTCTTGCCGTCGTTCAGTGGGCGGAAAGAGGCTGGGTGCAATCGGGCTCAGACCTCGTCGGCATCGTGGTTCAGACCGTCTATCTCGTCGCGATTTTGGGCTGGTACTCCATGCCGCGCAGCACCTCAGAGAAGTACTCCGCGAGCGTTCTCATGGTCTTCGCAACGGTTGGTGTGCTCGGTGTTCCGCCTCTGGTCTCGGTCATCTTCGATCTGCTCAATGAGGGCCGTCTCCTGTTCGTAGCCGCCTAGAGGGGTTCCCGTCACATACGACGGGAACCCCTCGCTATGCATCAGCCGGCTAGGGGCATTGAGAGCTTCCGGTCCCATCCTCCGAGAGCGTGCGCCGCAGTCGGCCAGGCGTCGAAATGCTCCAGCGTCAGAGAGTTCCGGTGGTTCACGATGGCCGGGATCTGCAGCAACGAGAGCTGGATGTAGGACATAGCCACGGCGGTGGTACTGAGGTCGTCGGCTGTGACGTGCAGCTGTGTGGAGCAGTCGACGCCTTGGGAGGTGAGTTCCTGGGCGACGGCGATCACCATGGCACCCGCGCCGCAGGCGGGCTCGTACACGGTCAGGAAAGGGCGCGTCTGCAGCTGCTCGGCGGCGTCCGGTACCTGCAGGGCGGCCATCAGCTGACAGACGCTGTACGGGGTGAAGAACTGTCCCTGGTCGCGGCTTGCGATCTCCAGCTGCATGTAGACCTCGCCGAGCACGTCGCGCGGCTCGGTGACCAGCTCGATCGTCACGGCGCCCAGCGCCTCGGCGAACCGCGTCCACTGGGCCTCCGAGTACCGCTCGCGTGTCCGCTCGTACTGCTCCTCCCGCTCTTCGTGGCCGTTGGGGTCGAAGCGGTTGCGCAGGGCAGTTGCGCTCATCGAACAGAAGTCGCCGAAGACGGTGTGGAGATCTCGCTCGCCCGTGTTCGCGCGCAGTAGCTTCACGATCTCTTTCGACGACATCAGGCGCTCACCATCGCGGCGTACGCCGCCTTCACCTCGCGCACCGACATTGCCCGATCCGTGACGCCCATCGCGTCGACGGCGGTGAGCAAGTCGTAGGCATCTGTCGGGGTGTCTCCCCACGACATGCCACCGCTGACCGCCCACCAGGTGTTGTGGAGGAAGAGGGTCGTCACGTCCCTCCGACCCGCAGCGAGTGTCACCACGGCGAGCTCGAGGAGATTCCGCAGCGCGGCTTCCTCCCCGTCGTCGTCCTCCTCAAGCAGATGCTCCAGGTTTCCAAGATCGGTCTCGGAGATCTCCAGCCGCTCCACCCTGCCAAGCAGCACATGCTGCTCGATCTTCACGAGTACCTCCGGGGCCAGCTCGAGGGAGTCGCACCAGGCCTTCGCAGCCGCGCTCATCCGGGCTTCCTTCGCGATTGCCACCAACATATCTGCACCCATGGCGTGTCCTTTCAATCCGTTGTTGTGAACCTGACATTTACAGACTATGAGGGGCCACCGACATTGGAATCGGCGGCCCCCGAGTCAGGCTCGCTGTGCCCGGTCGATAGCGACGGCAGCAGCCATCAGCTTGTGGACGCCTCGCCCGTCGAGGTCGCGATACCAGGCGGCGGCGTTGAGCAGGTCGTCAGAGGTCGGCACCCCGCCGTTCACGTCGCTCACCGCCATCGCGTACAGATCCGCGTCGGCGGTCGGGCCGAGGATGCTGAGGACCGCCTGGTCTGCGATCTGCTCCGGAGTGAGGGTGCTCATGCTGCCGCCTCCGCCTCGCGTGCAGCGGACAGCGCTGCCGCCTCGCGCCGCTGGTGTTCGCCCCACGTCGCGGGCGGTTCGGTCCCTACGGGTTCGCGGGTCACCCATGCGTGATTGCGCTCGGAGGTTGGGACGTGTTGCCCCAGCCGATCTGCGGCACGCATCGCCTCGTATGCCTCCCTGCGGGCCTCCAGGGCGCCCCCAGCGATCTGGCGCGTAACGGTGGCATCCTGGACCGGCGTGGAGGGGTCACGCTCCCACAGCGTGAACATCACCCCTTCGCCGTCGACGTACCCGCGAGGGTGCATGCCGAACTCGCGGGCCTCGTGATAGATCCCTCGCGCCTTGGCGTCCGCGAGCCCCTCGTGCACCGCGGTGAGCACCGGCACCGAGGCGGTCGCCTCCAGGCACGTCACCGCCGTTCCGTCTGCGGCGGTGTATCCGAGCACGTACCCGTCCGCGGTGGTCACGTAGTAGGCGACCTGACGGCGGTAGCGCTTGCGGCTGCCACCGGTGAGGTACTGCTCCGTGTAGTCGCGCTGCGCCGCCCGCACCGCCTCAGCGAGGGGGCCATGCGCATCGGGGCGCACCGTGCCGAGCACAGCGATCGATTCTCCGTGCGCGAGTGCGCTCATGAACGGGCGAGAGTGGGCCACTGCCTCGCGAAGCTGTTCCGTGTTGATAGCCATCCTGAACCTCCTGTGTGTGTTGTGTGAACCTGACGTTTACAAACTAGGTGGGGGGTGGGACATTGGTGGGGGTG
>NZ_JRKC01000120.1:0-5185 GCF_000800925.1 Microbacterium sp. ZOR0019
GCCACCTGCTCCATCTCTGCATAAGACGCACCGAAATCGGCCATCGTCCACACCTCCGCAAATCGAGAGAACCGGACCCCTCCGGCCCGAATAACACCACCCTATGGAAATATCCGCGCCCCCGTCGATGGGGACAACTCCCCATCGACGACCGCGGCCGTCGCCTACTCCTCGACCAGCGGCAGCTGCACCGTGACCTGGCGTCCGGCCTGCACGAAGATGCCTCGTCCTTCGGGGAAGTCGGTGCGCTTCACCTTCGGGAACGGCACCTTGAACACCGCATCGCCGTCGAAGGAGTCGGGCTTGAGGATGATGCCCTTACGCCCGGCCTTGAAGTCTCCGATGAACCCGAAGCCGCTGGTCACCTGGGTGACGTCGGCATCGCCGATGAGCAGATGGTCGCTGCGGTTGATCGCCTGGAAGAGCGCCTTCATCTCGCGCTCGGCGGGACTGTCCGCGAACTGCGGCACGTCTTCGACGACGATGAGCACCCTCGTCGGGAGCGAGTCGTCGGAGATCAGCTCGGTGATCTCCTTGGCGAGCTCCTTCGCATCGTCCGGCGTCACGGCGCTGCGTGTCCAGCTCGCGTAGTCCTTGAGCTGGGCACGTCGGCCTCCGAAGTGGAACAGCACGGTCGCCGGGTCGAGTCGCCGCATCGAGGTGATGAGCGACTTGAGGGCGTTGGTCTTGCCCGACGACGGCGGGCCGGCCACGACGAACGTGCCCACCGGGTCGAAGTCGCGCGCCGCCAGGGTGTCCTCCGCGACCCCGAGTGCCGGGAACTCGCCGAGGCGATCGGGGAGATCCCGCACGGAGAGGCGGGTGGGCAGCGCGCCGATCTCCGGCACTTCACGCGCCCCGGCCGTACGCAGTCGCTCGGCAAGGCCTTCGAGGAGCTTGGTCTGCTCCGCCACATTCGGAGTCCCGCCCAGCGTCGCGATCTGCGTCTCGCGGCCGTCGATGATGGCGCGTCCCGGGGCCGACCGCTCGTCGAGCACGTCTTTCGGCGCGTTCAGCATCGCGTACCCGGACTCGTCCGAGAGACGCAGGACCACGCGCCGCGACACGTTGGCGCTCACCGCCGTCGGAACCGAGCCTGAGCGGTCGGCGCTCGCGACGACGTGCACGCCGAGCGGGCGGCCCTCGCCGAGGATGCGCATGAAGATCTGATAGAAGGGCATCCGCGCCGTCGTCGACTCCCACTCTCCACGGAACTGCGGGAAGCCGTCGATGAGCAGGACGATGCGCGCCTCGTCCTGCCCGGTGAGCTCCCGGTACTCCGTGAGGCTGGAAGCGTTGGCGGCACTGAAACGCTTGCCACGGTCGTCGAGCACCGCGGCCAGCGACCGCAGCACCCGCTGCACGCGCTCGGAGTCGTCACCCGAGATGATCGAGCCGACGTGCGGCAGCATCTCCAGGCTCTTGAGCGAACCGGACCCGAAGTCGAGCCCGTACACCTCGACGTTCGAACGAGCGGGATCGAAACCCGCGGCGATCGCGATCGTGCGCAGCACCGTCGACTTGCCCGAACCGCTCGTCCCGTAGACGAGCAGTGAACCGTCCTTGTCGGGGTGGAAGTAGGCCGGCTCCTGAAGCTGCCGTTCCGGGACATCCATCTTGCCGAGCAGCACCTGCCCGTCGCCGAGCACCGGGAGATCGCGCAGGTCGACCGCGCCCTCGAGATCGTCGAGCCACGGACGTCGGGGCGCGGGGATGCGGGCCTCGCGCGCCGCATTCACGAGCGTCGCCACGATGCGCTTCTGGTCGTTGGGTCCGAGATCCTCGTCGTGCGAATCGGACTCCGGCGCCTGCTCGGCCTCCCAGGTCTGGATGGACCCGAAACGGAGCTCGGCGACCTTGACCTCGGCGACCTGGGCCTCGTCCGTTGTCCATCCGCCGGCGTACGCGGACTGGAACGGCACGAGTCGCCCCGGACCCGTCTTCGCGATGCCTCGTCCCGGCAGCGAGGGCGGGAAGGTCGCCGCCACCGGGTCGTCGACGACGTCCTTGGAGTCGGACTCGTCAGCCATCCGCAGCGCGACGCGCAGGTTCGTGTTCGCGCGGAGGTTGTCCTTGATGACGCCGGCGGGACGCTGCGTCGCCATGATCAAGTGGATGCCGAGGGACCGTCCGCGCTGCGCGATGTCGACCACTCCGTCGACGAACTCCGGCACCTCTCCGGCGAGCGCCGCGAACTCGTCGATCACCAGCACCAGCGCGGGCGGCGTCTCAGGGTCGCGTCGCTTCTCGAGCTCGAGGAGGTCTTTGGCCTTCTTGCGGTTGAAGAGGTGCTCACGATGGTGCAGCTCGGCCCGCAGGCTCGTGAGCGCGCGGCGCACGAGGTGCGGGCTCAGGTCGGTGACGAGGCCGACGGTGTGGGGCAGGTCGACGCAGTCCGCGAAAGCCGAGCCGCCCTTGTAGTCGACGAACAGGAACGTGACCCGGTCGGGGCTGTGGGCGGCCGCCATACCGAGCACCCATGCCTGCAGGAACTCGCTCTTGCCGGCACCGGTCGTCCCGCCGACCAGGGCGTGCGGCCCCTGGGTGCGCAGGTCGAGGGTCATCGCGTCCGTCTGCGACTGTCCGATGATGGCGCGCAGGTTGCCGGCCTTCTTGAGCCGCGACTGCGGAGCGCCGGAACGGTCGATGATGGTGTTGTTCTGCCGCCAGCGATCGATCACCGCGCTGGCATCCTCGGCGACCTCAGTGCCCACGAGCGAAAGGAAGCTGACCGAGTTCGGGATGTCGGAGGAGTCCTCGATCACCGTACTGGAATCGACGACCGGCGCCAGGCGCTTGGCGAACATCGTCATGTAGGCGTGCGAGACACCCTCGACCTGCACCCCGCGGTAGTCCACGCCGCTGCGGACGGTGCCGACCACGGCATCGGAGAGCCCGGCGCTCACGTCGACGAACGTGCGGCACGCCGCGGGCAGTGCCTCGACGACCGGAGCGACGAACAGGGCGTAGACGCCGACGTCGGCGCCGCGTTCCAGGATCTGGGTCAGTCTGGCCCGATCGACGGGGGCGTCGTTCGTGATGATCACCAGGATGGCCGTCTGGCCGGGGAACGTCGCCTCCTCGGCCGCGCGCTTGACGTCGGTGCCGTACCGCATCGGATCCCAGTCGGCTCCGTACGGGGGCCGCGCAGACTTCGACTCCCGCGAGCGGCGCAGGACGATCTCCTCGAGACCGCTGAGCAGGGCCGTCCCGGTTGAGGCGGAATCCGCGAGCGGCATCTCCTTGAACGGGTTCCGCTCGCTGGAGGTGTGGGGGAGCCACTTGAGCCAGTCGAGCTCGTTCGCCCACCCCGGTTCGGTCAGCGCCACGGTGACGAGCTCGTTCGGGGAGTGCGTGCCGAACAGTTGGACGGCGATCCCCCGCAGCGCATCGCTGGCCAGCGACGTGGGACCGGCGACACCGACAGACCCCACGCTCTGGAGCGATTCCAGGATGGGGACGTCGTCGATCATCCGGTACCGCTCCTCCAGGCGATCGACGCGTTCGACGTACTCGACGAGCGCCTCCGGGGTCTCGGTGCGCTTGATGCGCGTGCGCGCTTCGGTCTCGCAGACCCCGAGACGCATCGCGAGGAAGTTCCAGTGCTCCGGTCGCCGCGTCCACAGCAGGGGACCGAGACGCATGGCCTCATCGAACACCACGGCGACGGCGGGGACCTCGTTCTGCCGTACCTCGCGCTCCTTCGGACGCGAGTGGTACAGCGTCTCCTCCAGCCGCTCGAACTGCTCCTCGAACGACTCGGCCTCCTTGCGAAGCCGCTGACCGATGTTGGTCTTCTGCGAGATGAAGTTGCCGAACATCATCATCGGCGACGCAGCCGCGATGAGCAGCGACGCCGGACGCTGCGTGATGCTGAACATCGTCACGGCCAGGAGGATCGGCGCGACGAGCATGGGCCAGGGGAACAGCCGCGACGGCTGGTCGCGGGGATAGCGCGGCTCATCGAGATCCTCCCCGGTGTACCGCTCCTCGACACGGGGGCTGCGGTTGAACATGAGCGCTCCCCCGCGCTCGAGCACCGGGTCACCCGTGGCTGAGCCGTCGAAGTCGCTCACCATGTGCACGACGAACTCGCAGTCCCCGAGCACGAAGCTCTGCCCGGGGATCACACGGAGACGCTGCACGAGCCCGCCGTCGACGAGGATTCCGTTCGCCGAGTTGAGGTCGACCAGCTCGACGAACGTCGCGGCGACCTCGATCCTGGCGTGCCGCTTCGAGACGAGCGGATCGGCGATCGTGACGTCGTTCGCGGCGTCGCGACCGATCAGGAAGTGACCGATCGGCAGCGGGAACTCCTGCCCGACCGCGGGGCCGGAGACCACCCGGAGGACGGCGGCGGGGCGCGCACCCACGGTGCCTGCGGCGGCACGGTTCGGGCCGACGTTGACCACCTCGGCGAGGAAGCCGGAGCCGAGCGGGGCGTCGCCGACGAGCAGGTCGGGATTGAGCATCGTGAGCTGCTCGCTGGTCGGAGGGGCGACGGAGAGCGTGAGCACGTCGGTCGGCGTCGCGACGATGCTGCGCGCCGGGTCGGTGGTGGCGATCTGGCGCGCGACATCGGCGATGGTCGCCGTCGAGTCTGCCATCACGACGACGTCGGTCAGGGGTGCTGCGGGTCGACGCAGGGTCAGCTTGACTCTCATCGCTCGTCCTCACCGCGCCGGGGGCGCATCTCACTTCTCCGGGTCATACCCACTCCACCTGCAGGAACCGATCGCCGAAGCGCACCGTGTCCCCGGTCCGCAGCTCTGCCGGGTGTCCGGCGGCCAGCGCGGTCTCGACACCGTCTCGGACGATCGCGCTGCCGTTGGTCGACGCGCGATCGACGATGAACACGCCCCGTCGAGCCGGCATCACCGCGATGTGGGTCTTGGACACCGAACGCGTGTCGTCGACGACCGGGACCAGGAGCGCTTCGCCCTCGCCGGCTGCCGCGCCCGGCGACCTCCCGAACAACGTGGTGCCGCGCACCTCGACGCGCTCACCGGTGTCGAGCACGAGGATCGCCCGCACTCCGGCGGGAACCACCGGCACATCGGCGGGAACGGCGGCGGGAGCAGGGACCGGCGGCTCGGGGGCAGGAACCGGCTGCGCTGCGGGTGCGGGCGCGGGTGGCATCACGGGTGCGGGCGCGGGTGGCATCACGGGCGCGGGCGATGCCGCG